>NZ_DJUS01000115.1:44947-82611 GCF_002438365.1 Pseudomonas sp. UBA6276 | reverse complement strand
AGTTCGACAAGGTCGAGATGGTCCAGGTGGTCGAGCCCTCCAAGTCCATGGAAGCGCTGGAAAGCCTGACTGCCAACGCCGAACGCGTGTTGCAGGCCCTGGAGCTGCCGTACCGCGTCCTGGCGCTGTGCACCGGCGACATGGGTTTCAGCGCCGTGAAGACCTACGACCTGGAAGTCTGGGTGCCGAGCCAGGACAAGTACCGCGAGATTTCCTCGTGTTCCAACACCGGTGATTTCCAGGCGCGCCGCATGCAGGCCCGCTTCCGCAATCCGGAAACCGGCAAGCCTGAACTGGTGCACACCTTGAACGGCTCGGGCCTGGCGGTCGGTCGTACCCTGGTGGCGGTGCTGGAAAACTATCAGCAGGCCGACGGCAGCATCCGCGTGCCCGAGGTTCTCAAGCCTTACATGGGCGGCCTCGAGGTCATCGGCTAAATGGAGTTCCTACCGCTTTTCCACAAACTGCGCGACAGCCAGGTCCTGGTGGTGGGCGGGGGCGAGATCGCCCTGCGCAAGTCGCGCCTGCTGGCCGAAGCGGGCGCGGTGCTGCGGGTGGTTGCGCCGAGCATCGATCCGCAACTGGCCGAGCTGGTGCGCGGCAGCGGCGGACAGATGCTCGACCGAGGCTACCTGAGCCACGACCTGGACGGCTGTCAGCTGGTGATTGCCGCCACCGACGATGAACCGCTCAACGCCCAGGTGTCGGCCGATGCCCGCGCGCGCTGCGTCCCGGTCAACGTGGTCGACGCTCCGGCGCTGTGCACGGTGATCTTCCCAGCCATCGTCGATCGCTCGCCGTTGGTGGTGGCGGTCTCCAGTGGGGGTGACGCGCCCGTGCTGGCCCGTCTGATCCGCGCCAAGCTGGAAACCTGGATTCCCTCGACCTATGGCGAGCTGGCCGGCCTGGCGGCGCGCTTTCGGCAGAAGGTCAAGGCGTTGTACCCGGACGTCACTCAGCGCCGTGCGTTCTGGGAGGAAGTGTTCCAGGGCCCGATCGCCGACCGTCAACTGGCCGGGCAGGGCGCCGAGGCCGAGCGCATGCTGCAGGCCAAGGTCGACGGCGCGCCGCCCCATGCGCCCGGTGAGGTGTACCTGGTGGGCGCGGGGCCGGGCGATCCGGACCTGCTGACCTTTCGCGCGCTGCGCTTGATGCAGCAGGCCGATGTGGTGCTGTACGACCGCCTGGTCGCGCCGGCGATTCTCGATTTGTGCCGCCGCGACGCCGAGCGTGTGTACGTCGGCAAGCGTCGCGCCGAGCACGCCCTGCCGCAGGAACAGATCAACCAGCAGTTGGTGGCGCTGGCCCAGCAGGGCAAGCGTGTGCTGCGCCTCAAAGGCGGCGATCCGTTCATCTTCGGTCGTGGCGGTGAAGAGATCGAAGAGCTCGCCGCTCACGGTATTCCCTTCCAGGTGGTGCCCGGCATCACTGCGGCCAGTGGCTGTGCGGCCTATGCCGGGATTCCGCTGACCCACCGCGACTACGCGCAATCGGTGCGCTTCGTCACCGGGCACCTCAAGAACAACACCAGCGATCTGCCCTGGCACGATCTGGTGTCACCGGGGCAGACGCTGGTGTTCTACATGGGCCTGATCGGTTTGCCGATCATCTGTGAAGAATTGATTCGCCACGGGCGTGGCGCGGATACACCGGCGGCGTTGATCCAGCAGGGCACCACGGTGAACCAGCGGGTGTTCACCGGTACTCTGGCGGATCTGCCACGCATGGTTGCCGAGCATGAGGTACACGCTCCGACCTTGGTGATCGTGGGTGAGGTGGTGGTTCTGCGGGAAAAACTCGCCTGGTTCGACGGCGCGCAATACCGCTGAGCAGGGGCTGCCGATCAACGCCGGCGCACGCCGGCGATGATCGGTGTGCCGCTGTGCGGATCACGCAACAGCTCGCACTTCACGCCGTATAGCCGTTCGATCAATGCCGAGGTCACCACCTCTGCCGGTGGGCCTTCGGCAACGATCCGCCCATCGTGCATGGCCACCAGATGATCGGCGTAGCGGCAGGCGCTGGAAATGTCGTGCACCACCATGACCACGGTCTTGCCGGCGGCGGCGAGGTCGCGGATCAGTTCGAATACTTCAATCTGATGGCCCAGGTCCAGGGCAGACGTCGGCTCGTCAAGCAGGAGCAGTGGTGTGGCCTGGGCGATCGCCATGGCGATCCAGGCGCGTTGCCGCTGGCCGCCGGACATCGACTCCAGAGGGCGGTCGGCCAGCGCTTGCAGGTCGGCGGCCGCCAGCGCGGCCTCGACGATACGCTGGTCGTGCTCGGACCACTGGCGCAGCGGGCCCTGATGGGGTTGTCGACCGAAGCGAATCAGCTCCTGGACCGTCAAACCATCGGGCGCCGAAGCGTCCTGAGGCAACAGGGCCAGGCGCTGGGCGACCTGGCGGGTCGGCAGGCGGGCGATGTCCCGGCCGTCGAGCACTACCGCGCCGTGGGTGGCCCTATGCAGCCGACAGAGCCCGGCGAGCAGGGTCGACTTGCCGCATCCATTGGGGCCGACGATGGCGGTGACCTGATTGCTGGGGACGTCCAGGGAAAGGCGCTCGATCACGGATGTGCGGCCATAGCCCAGGCTCAGGTCCCGCGCGTTCAGGCGGGCAGGTTCAGCGTTGGCATCCAGCAGGGCCGGGTCCAGACTCATGGGGTGCTCCGTACGGGTTGGCGGATCAGGATCCACAGCAGATAGGGGCCGCCGATGACGGCGGTGACGATGCCCACCGGGATCTCCACCGGCGCCAGGACGGTGCGGCCGCTCCAGTCGGCGCAGACCATGAGCAGGGCGCCGGCCAGCCCGGCATTGACGACGGCGACGCCGCGGTGTCCGGACAGGTAGCGCGCCATCTCTGGCGCAGCCAGCGCGATCAGTCCGACTGGCCCGACCACAGCCACGGCCAGGCCGGTCAGCAGGACCGTCAGGGCCAGGGTCAGCAGGCGCACCCGTGCTACGTCGATGCCCAGGCCGCGGGCCACGCTGTCGTTGAAGCGCAGGGTGGCCAGTGCCCGGTTCAGTCCTTTCGCGCACGGAGTCGCCAGCAGCAATGCAATGCCCAGCAGCTGCACCGCCAGCCATGGTCGGGCGCTGAGGCTGCCGACGGTCCAGGGGTAGGCCTGGTTGGCGCTGTCGAGGTCGGTGCGCGCGAGCATCAGGTTGGTCAGCGCGCCGAACACCGCCCCAACGCCAATGCCCACCACGATGAATCGATACCCCCGTGCGCCGCTGCCACCGGCCAGGCCGAAGGCCAGCGCGGCGGCGGTCATGGCGCCGATCAGTGCCAGGGCGGGCGGTGCGAGGCTGGTGGGCACGGCCACGATGGAGGCGACGGCGAACGCCGTGGCACCGTCGTCGATGCCAATCACGCCGGGGGTGGCCAGGCGATTGCGCGCCAGCGTCTGCAACAGGCAGCCGGCGATGCCCAGTGCGGCGCCGGTGAACAGTCCGGCCAGCAGTCGCTCCAGCCGCAGCTCGCGGACCAGGAAAACCTGCATCGGCTCACCGACCCCGAACAGGGCGCGCACTGCAGTGATGGCGTTGATTTCGGCTGAACCGCTGGCCAGACTCAGCGCGCCGGCCAGCACCAAGGCCAGGCTCAGGGTCAGGCCTGCCAGACAGGCGCGCCGGTCGACCAGCACCGACCAGTTGCCGCTGCTCAGCAGCCAGTGGCCTGGAGGGATCAAGCGCTTCACAGGCGCGGCATCCGCTGTCCGCGAACCACGGCGATCAGAATCGGCGCGCCGATGAACGCGGTGATGACCCCGATGGGCAGTTCGTAGGGACGCACGGTCAGGCGCGAAATGATGTCGGCGCTGATCAGTACGCAGGGACCGAGCAATAGTGCCGGCAGCAGCGTGCGGCGGATGTCCGGCCCGACCAGGCGGCGTGCCATGAACGGCACGATCAGGCCGACGAAGCCGATGGGCCCCGCCGCCGCAGTGGCCGTACCCACCAGTATCGCCACGGCAACCAGGGCCCACATACGGGTCAGTTGCGGATGGTGGCCTAGCCCGGCGGCCACGCGCTCGCCCAAGGCCAGGCTGGCCAGTGGCCGAATGGCCGGAAGCAACAGCAGCAATCCGCCGATCACACCGGGCAGGCTCCAGAGCAGGGTGTCGCCGGAGCGACCGGCGAGGGCGCCGATGACCCAGAAGCGGATCTCGTCGGCACTGCGCTGATCGTGCAGCAGGATCAGCGAAGTCAAGGCCGCCAGCAGGCTGCTGAACGCCGCGCCTGCCAGTACCAGCCGCACCGGGTCGTCGCCCAGGCTGCCGACGCGGCTGACCAGCAGCACCAGCGCACAGCCCACCAGCGAGCCGCCAACGGCAACGCCGAGGTTGACCGTGGCCGAGCTCGCGCCCAGAGCGACGGCGATCACCACGGCCAGCGAAGCACCGGCACTGACGCCGAGCATGCCGGGCTCAGCCAGGGGGTTGCGCGTGGTCGCCTGCAGCACGAGGCCCGCCGCACCCAGCGCGGTACCGACCAGCAGGCCGAGCAGGGTTCGCGGCCAACGCAGTTGGAACAGCACGAAGCGCTCCTCGCTGCTGCCTTGGCCCAACAAGGTGGACAGCGCACGCCAGGGTCCGGTGTCGCCCGCCCCCAACAGCAGGCTCGCCAGCATGACGAGCGCCAGCAGGGCGACACAGCGATACACCCTCCAGCGGTAGCGGTTGACCAGGGTCGGCGCGGGCAGGGTGTGGGTCATGAACAGGACCGGGCTCAGGGCGCGAGGATGCGCTGCAGGTCGTCCAGCACCTGGTGCGCGGCCAATGGCCCCGAGCCGCTGGCCCAGACCTGACCGTCGACGGTCGCCACATGGTTCTGCCGCACGGCGTGCAGACGCGTGAACGCCGGTTGCTGGCGTGCCGCTTCCAGGGCGCTGGCACCGTCGGCATTCAGACTGGCGACGAACAGCCAGTCGGCGTCGATCCGGCTCAGGTTTTCCAGGCTGAGGACATCGCTGTGCGGCCCTTTCAGACCGTTGGCCAGTTCGGTGGTCTGCAATCCGACCTTGTGCAGCAACTGCCCGACGAAGATCCGGCCGGACATGGCGATCGGGCCTTGTGGGTTCCAGCGCACCACAGAGACTCGCTGTTCGGCGGGCAGACGCGCCTTGAGCTCGGCGGCGCGCTGGTCGATGGCGGCGAGCACCTGCTGGCCTTGCGCCTGACGATCTAGGGCCAGCGCATAGAACGCGGTGGTGGCCTGCCAGTCGTTCATGCTCGAGTTCTTCGACGCCACGGTCGGCGCGATGCGGCTATAGGTGGCGAACAGTTCCTGACTGACGCCGGCAGGCGCCAGGATCAGGTCGGGCGCCAGCTTGAGGATGGCCTCCAGATTCGGCGCCCGCGCCGTACCGACGATCTGTGGCTGGCCGGCGCGTTCCTGCAGGTAGGCCGAGACCTGATCGCTGCCGCGGGTCGAAACGGTACCCACCGGTTGCACGCCAACCGCCAGCGCGGCGTCCAGGCTGCTCTCGTCGAGAGTGATCACCCGGGTGGGCGAGCCTTGCAGGGTGACGGGCCCATAGGGCGTGTCGAGGGTGCGTGGTGCGGCCAGCGCCCAGGTGCTGGCGAGCAGGATGCAGAGCGCGAGGCAAAGGGGCTTGAGCATGGTTCAGATCCTTCTTAGAACGAGGTGGTGACGGACGCGAAGTAGGCGCGTCCGGGTTCGTTGTAGGTCTGGGCGCCGGCCGAACTGGCGCCGCCTTCACGGTACTGGCGCTTGTCGAACAGGTTGTTCACACCGACCCGCACACTCAAATGTTCGTTGAACGCATAGCCGCTGCTCAGCCCGGCAATCGCGTAGGGAGCGACGTCTTTCTGGGCCAGGTCGTCGTAGACCGCACCGGTACGGGTATTGAGCGATGGCGCTTCCTGCTTGCCGAACCAGGTAGCGTTGGCCTGGAACGACAGTTTTTCGCTGGCCTGCCAGTCCAGAGTGGTGTTGAGGGTGTACTTGGGGATCACGCTGAGCGGCTCCCCGGTATCACGGTTCTCGGACTCGATCATGTAGGTCAGGTTGGTGTTCCAGTCCAGCTCGGGGGTGAGGGTGATGAACAGGTTGCCTTCCACGCCCTCGACCACCGCCTTGCCCGAGTTCTCCCATTGCAGCACGCGGGCGCCACTGTTCAGGCGGTAGAGCGGGTCGATCCCGCCAACGATCTTGTTCTTGTAGTCATTGCGGAAGTACGTCGCGCTGGTGCGCCAGGTGCCCTTGTCGTAAGCCAGCCCCAGCTCCTTGTTGACGCTGATTTCGGGCACCAGGTTTTCATTGCCCACCAGGTAGCAGCCGCCGTTGTTGGTCTGGGCGATGCTGCAACCCTGGCCACGGCTGTACAGCAGGTAGTTGGGGTTGGACTGGTAGAGGTTGGGCGCCTTGTAGGCACGCGCGATGCCGCCCTTGAGGGTCAGATCGTCGGTCAGCTTGTGCGAGGCGTTCAGGCTGGGGCTGAAGTTGTCGCCGAAGGTCTCGTGGTGGTCGTAGCGCAGGCCCGGAGTGACGATGGTATCGGGCGTCGCCTCGATGTTGTCTTCCACGAACACGGCGAAACTGCGCGCGGTGATCTTGTCGGTGCTGCGGTCCACGCCCAGGGCGCCTGCGGCACCGCCATTGCCGTCGAACGATTGCGAACTGAGGGCGCCAGGGTCGCTCATCGACTCGTACAGGTACTCACCGCCCAGGGTGAGGACCTGCTCTGCGCCCCAGCTCAGGGGCAGGTTGACCTCGCTCGCCGCGCGGGTGTTGCGCAACCGTGATTCGAAGCGTCCGGAGCCGTTGGGCGCGCCCTCCGGGCCACCGGCGAGGCCTTCGCGCAGGCGGTTGTTGCGGGTGAAGTCATGGGTCAGGGAAGACTGGCTGCTGCCCCACTCATAGTCGCCGTGGTGGGTGATGCCGAAGCTCGAGCGGTGCAGTACGTTGCTCTCCTTGCCCAGCTGGCTGTTGACGAAGTCGCTGCCGACGTTGTTCATCGTGTCACCGGTGTAGATATTGCCCTGGCGACTGTAGCTGGCTTCCAGGTCCACGGTGTTCTCGGGGTCGAGCTTCCAGCTCAGCAGGCCGTTGACGTCCTTGTTGCGTACGCCTTCGCGACCGGCGACCAGCGAGCCGGGATCGGCCTGGTAGCTGCTGTTGATGTCGGCGTCGTCGGCATCGGTCTTGTTCGCGCTGCCATACACACGGAAGATCAGATCATCGGTCAGCGGTCCGCTGAGGTTGAAGTTGGCCCGCTTGCCGGCGCCCTCGGCGCTGTCTTCGGGTTGCAGGGCGTAGACGGTCATCGACCCGTGCAATTCGTCGGTCGGCCGTTTGGTGATGATGTTGACCACACCGCCCATGGCCCCGGAGCCATAGCGCGCTGCGGCCGGACCCCGGAGGATCTCGACGCGTTCGACTTCCTCGGCCGGTACCCAGTTGGTTTCGCCACGGGTGTCGCGGTCGCCGTTCCAGCCGTAGCGCACGGCATTGCGCGACGAGGACGGCTTGCCGTCGATGAGGATCAGGGTGTTCTCAGGGCCCATGCCGCGCAGGTCGATCTGGCGGTTGTTGCCGCGGTTGCCGCTGGCGCTGTTGCCGGTCAGGTTGACACCCGGCTCGCGACGAATGATTTCCGACAGGTCGTTGGTGGGCGGGCGCTTCTTGATGTCCTCGGCGGTGATGATCGACACCCCGGGTGCCTGCTTGAGCTCCTGCGCGGCGGTTCCCAGAATCCGGGTTTCCTCGAGCTGCAAGGCCTGCTCACTGCCATCCACGGGCAGGTCGGTAGGTTGAACCGGGATACGCTGGGAATTCGTGGATGCCGATTCGGCAAAAGTCGGGGGTGCAAGCGCGGCCAGCAAGGCGACGGACAGGTGGCTCAGGTTCAAGCGCATCGGGGCTCTCCAGCAATTCAGTGGCGTGACGAGAGCGACCGGGAAGGGGAAGAGCTATGGAGCAGCCATGGTCCGGAGCGCTCGACACGAGGTGCGAGCGCAGATGATAGGTTTTCGCATTTGAGAGTAAAGCGCATTTACAATCTATACAGTTTGTCTGTAACTAGATGTAAATGACGCTGCAAAGCGCTTGATCGAGGCTTCGACGATGTGGTTGCCGACACACCGGTTGCACCGATAATCGCTGCCGCGTCTATTTTGGAATGGGTTGAACGTCCTGAATCACGGCATTGCCACGCCTGATCAGCACAAAGTTGTCGCCCATCTGCACCCATTGGCTGTCGATATCCGGTTGCTTCAGACCGGCAGCCTTCCAGCCCGTGAAGGCCGATTCAGGGAGGGCATAGTTGGGCGGAACACGGTCGCCTTTGCTCAGCGAAACCATCTGCGCACCGGTGCCGGGCGCTTGCAGGACTTCGATGGCGAAGGTGGCGGTCGACGCAGCCGTCAACAGTGCGCCCGTGATGCACAGCGAAGCGAATAGGGTGCGGCTCATCGGCAGAGCTCCTGAATAAGTGGCGGTGAGCCATTGTCGCCCCATTCACCACGCACGGCCAGTGCGCGGCGAGGGAGCACGGGTCAGTCTCGAGCCAGGGCCAGGGCAACGCCTTGGCCACCACCGATGCACAGGGTTGCCAGACCCTTGCGGGCGTCGCGGCGCAGCATCTCGTGCAGCAAGGTCACCAGAACCCGGCAACCCGAAGCACCGATCGGGTGACCCAGGGCTATGGCACCGCCATTGACGTTGACCTTGCTCGCGTCCCACCCCAGGACCTGGCCCACCGACAGCGCCTGGGCGGCAAAGGCTTCGTTGGCCTCGATCAGGTCCAGTTGATCCAGGCTCCAGCCGGCCTTTTCCAGGCAGCGGCGCGTCGCCGACACCGGGGCGATACCCATCACCGCCGGATCCACGCCGGCATTGGCGTAGGCGGCGATGCGCGCCAGTACCGGCAGGCCCAGCGCTTGCGCCTTGGCCGCACTCATCAGCAGGACCGCGGCGGCGCCGTCGTTGAGGGACGACGCATTGCCAGCCGTCACGCTGCCATCGGGCTTGAAGGCGGGCTTGAGCTTGCCCAAGGTTTGCGCGGTGGTGCCGGCGCGGGGCTGCTCGTCGATCGTGAAGGGCAGGGGGTCGCCCTTGCGCTGCGGGACGTCGATGGGCGTGATCTCGGCGGTGAAGCGACCTGCCTCGATGGCCGCCACGGCCTTTTGCTGGGACTGCGCTGCGAAGGCATCCTGCGCTTCTCGGCTGATGCCGTACTGTTCGGCGAGGTTCTCCGCGGTGATGCCCATGTGGTAGTCGTTGAAGGCATCCCACAGGCCGTCCTTGATCATGCTGTCGACCAAGGGTGCGTTGCCCATGCGCAGCCCGGTACGGGCCGCTGGCAATACGTAGGGCGCCAGGCTCATGTTTTCCATGCCACCGGCAATCACCACCTCGGCATCGCCGCAACGGATGGCCTGGGTCGCCAGGTGCACGGCCTTGAGCCCCGAACCGCAGACCTTGTTCAGGGTCATGGCCGGTACCGCGCTGGGCAGCCCGGCAAACAGGGCCGCCTGACGCGCCGGGTTCTGCCCGGCACCGGCCGTGAGCACCTGCCCCAGAATCACTTCGTCGACCTGCGCTGGGTCCAGGCCGGTCTGTGCAAGCAGTCGGCGAATCACCGCAGCGCCCAGCTCGGCGGCGGGCACGCTTGCCAGTGAACCCTGAAAACTGCCTACGGCCGTGCGTGTGGCGGCTACGATAACGACGTCTTGCATGGAGGAGTCCTCGGTAGGTGGGCCGGTGGCCTTGTTCTTGTGGGGCGCGGACAGCGCACGACGTACCGGAAATACAGCGACGGCACAGGGCGATTGTCGGCCCTGTGCACTGATTTGATAAGTTGCATTTTCAAACGGGTTGATAAGCAAAGCGGAACAATGACGAAGACGGACGCCGCGATCAACCGCCGGTCATGTTCATGAAACGCACCACCTGCACGTCGTCGTCCAGGCGGAAATTGTGGCTCCATGGCTTGAGCTGCATGGCCTTGATGATTGCCTGTTCGAGCACTTCCGGCTGGCCGGGATGCTCGCGCAGCACCTGCTTGAGGTCTGCCGAGTGCTCGTTCCCCAGGCACAGCAGCAGCCGGCCTTCGACAGTCAGGCGCACTCGGTTGCAGGTCGCGCAGAAATTGTGGCTGTGCGGCGAGATGAAGCCGATCCGAGTGCCCGGCGCCTGAGGAATGCGCCAGTAGCGCGACGGGCCTTGGGTGGAATCCGTGGACGGCAGCAATTCGTAGCGTTCGGCGAGCCGTGCGCGGACCTGCTCGCTGGAGTAGAAGGCCTCGGCGCGGCTGTGCTCGCTGATCGCACCCAGGGGCATTTCCTCGATGAAGGAAATGTCCAGGCCGCGCTCGATGGCAAAGGCCACCAGATCGACGACTTCGTCATCGTTGCGGCCCTGCATGACCACGCAGTTGAGCTTGGTATGGCGGAAACCGGCAGCATTGGCCGCGTCGATGCCAGCGATCACCTTGTTCAGGTCGCCGGTACGGGTGAGTTCGCGGAAACGTGCCGGATCGAGGCTGTCCAGGCTGATGTTCAAGCGCTTGAGGCCGGCGTCGAACAACGGCTGGGCCAAGGTCGCCAGCTGCGAGCCGTTGGTGGTCATGCACAGTTCCTGAAGGCCGGGCAGGGCGGCGATGCGTCGGCACAGATCGACGATGCCCGAACGCACCAGGGGTTCGCCCCCGGTCAGGCGGATCTTGCGCGTGCCCAGGGCGACGAAGCTGGCGGCCACCTGTTCGAGCTCTTCGAGGCTGAGGATCTGTTTGCGCGGCAGAAACGTCATGTCTTCGGCCATGCAGTACACGCAGCGGAAATCACAGCGGTCAGTAACCGACAGTCTCAGGTAATCGACTTTGCGGGCGAAGCCATCGTGCAGGGTGCGCTCAGGGGTGTGCATCAGGGGTACCAATAAAGGGCATGATCATTTCGACTGCCAACGCCGCACAGGCGTTGCAAAAAAAATGCAGACCTTGAAGGTACGCGCCACACCGGGGTCAAGCCAATCGCTTTTTTCAATGCGCCCATCGACAAGGTCGATGAGCGCCCCCGGTGCGGATACCGATCAGGGCATCTGCGGCAGCTCGTTCGGGCGCAGGTCGAACACCAGCACCTCGGCATCGACACCCTTGGCCAACTGCAGCACGGTTTCCCGCCGCAGGCGCACGCCATCCCCTTCGGTCAGACGCTGGCCGTTGAGTTCGACACTGCCGGTGGCCACGTGGACATAGGCGTAGCGGTTAGCCGCAAGTGTCAGCGTGGCCTGTTCCTCGCCATCGAACAACCCAGCATACACCCGCGCATCCTGGCGGACATGCAACGAGCCTTCGGCGCCATCGGGCGAGATGATCAGCTGCAGGCGACCGCGTTTCTGCTCGGCGGAAAAGTGCTCCTGCTGATAGCGCGGCTTGGCGCCTGCCACTTCGGGCACGATCCAGATCTGCAGAAAATGCACGGGATCGACGTCGCTGTGGTTGAACTCGCTGTGGGCGACGCCGTGGCCGGCGCTCATCAGCTGCACATCGCCGGGGCGAATCACCGAGCCGGTACCCAGGGTGTCCTTGTGCGCCAGTGCGCCTTCCAGCACGTAGGAGAAGATCTCCATGTCGCGGTGCGGGTGCTGACCGAAGCCCTTGCCGGCGCTGACGCGGTCGTCGTTGATCACCAGCAGGTCGGAGAAGCCCTGTTCCTGAGGGTTGCGGTAATGCCCGAAGGAAAAGGTATGGAAGGATTGCAGCCAGCCGTGGTTGGCGATACCGCGATCCGAGGCTTTGCGAAGTGCGAGCATGACGTTCTCCCGAGTGAAGGTGCCCAGCGGCGGGAATGCTGTGCGATGGATCAAGAGTATGCGTTCTTCGCAAGAGGATAAATCCGTCGAAGCGGTCAGGACTGTCGCGCTGAAGTTGACAGTGAACTGTGGTGCACTTCCTGACGCCTGTGGGAGGCCGGTTATAAGCTAATGCTGCATAGTTATAAATGGCTATAACAGAAGTTGATATCCTGCCGCCCGGCTACCGCTCCCGCGATGCTGAATCTGATGTGTAGGACGTAAGAATGGAAGTAGGTACCTGGGGTTTCACCATTGCCGGATTGGTCGTGGGCTTCATCGTCGGAATGACGGGCGTCGGCGGCGGCTCACTGATGACGCCGATTCTGCTCTGGTTTGGCATCAATCCAGCCACGGCGGTCGGCACCGATCTGTTGTACGCGGCCATCACCAAGGCCAGTGGCGTCTGGGTCCATGGACGCAACAAGAACATCGACTGGAAGATCACCGGCTGGCTGGCGCTGGGCAGCGTGCCCGCAGCAGCGTTCGTGCTCTGGTACCTGAAAAGCCTGAATGCCGAGCCGCAGGCCATGGGCGTGGTGATCAAGCAGGCGCTGGCGGTCGTGCTGTTCCTGACGGCGTTGGCGATCCTGTTCAAGAAACGCCTGCAAGCCTTGGCCAGCCGCCATGCCGGGGATCGCTACAACCTCAGCCCGAACACCCTCAACGCGCTCACCGTGGTGACCGGCGTCGTGCTCGGAGTGATGGTCTCGCTGACCTCGATCGGCGCCGGTGCCTTGGGGACAGTAGCGTTGTTCATGCTGTATCCGTTCCTGGCGACCCGGCGCCTGGTGGGCACCGAAATCGCCCATGCCGTGCCATTGACTCTGGTCGCGGGCATGGGGCATGCCAGCATGGGTAACATGGACTGGTCATTGCTCGGGCATTTGCTGCTCGGCTCGCTGCCGGGGATCTACCTGGGCAGCCATCTGTCCGGGCGGGTTTCGGACGATATCCTGCGGCCCTGCCTGGCGGTGATGCTGCTGTTGATCGGTTACAAGCTTGCGTTCTGAGCTCACTGACGCAGGCCTATGGAGAGGACAGACACAGTGAACGTCATCGACATCCGTCCGGCAGCGCCGGACCAGGTACCCGTGATCCTCGACTACGTCATGGCCGCGCGAGCCTCGATCTTCCCGCAGCTGGACGCCACCCAGGTGCCGGACGATCTGGCCCGCTTTGACGAGGTGTACCTGGGTTCGGATCAGGGCTGTTTTCTGCTCGCCTGGCAGGAGGGTCGCATCGTCGGCGCCATCGGCTACCTGCCCTATGACCAGCGTTTCAGCCAGCTGCGGCTACCGGCCACTGACATCGTCGAGGTGGTCAGGCTGTTCGTCTCGCCGAGCTGCCGGGGTGCCGGGGTTGCCAAGGCGCTGTACGCAGCGCTGCTGGCGCAGGCGCGTCAGGCTGGCGTGGCTACGTTGTATTTGCACACCCATCCGTTCCTGCCCGGAGCGATCGCGTTCTGGCAGAAACAGGGCTTCGAGGTGATCGACGTCGAGTCCGATCCCGTCTGGCAGACGACGCACATGCGCCTCGATCTTGGGGCGGCGTCGAGCAGGTCCACGCTCGCTTCAAGCTGAACCAACGGCCATGGGCGCCGGTCGGTGATAGACACACCGACAGCCAAGGAGCTCCCATGAAGCCCTATGTAATCTGCCACATGATGTCCTCCGTCGACGGTCATGCCCTCACCGACGGCTGGGCCCGGCCGTTCAAGAACGCCGCCGGCGAGCTGTACGAGCGCTTGGCCAAACAGTTCGATTTCGACGCCTGGGCCTGCGGGCGCGTGACGATGCAGGAAATCGCTCACGACGAGGGGTATCCGTCCGGCCTGGCCAAGGGGCGGATCGAGCGGACGCACCATTTTGCCGATCGCTCGGCCAGTGCCTACGCCATTTCCATCGACCCCCAGGGCAAGGTCGGCTGGAAGTCCAACACGGCGTTGGATTCACACATCGTCGAAGTGCTCACCGAAGCGGTCAGCGACGACTATTTGGCCTATCTGCAATCGATACAGGTGTCTTACATCTTCGCCGGCAAGGACTCCCTCGACCTGCATCAGGTGGTGGACATCCTCCGCCGGGAATTGGGCATCAAGCGCCTGGTCGTCGAAGGTGGTCCCCACGTCAGTGGCTCGTTCGTCAACGCCGGGCTGGTCGACGAGATCAGTCTCCTGCTGTTGCCGTTGGTGGATGGCCGGGGCGAGCATCCGGCGTCGTTCGAGATCGATGCCAAGCAGTGGCAGCAGCCGACCTACCTGACCCTCGACAGCGCCGAGGTACAAGAGGGCGGCGCGGTGTGGCTGCGTTACCGGCAGCAGGAGCAGCCCACCGCCTGAGTTCCTGACACAGGTTCAAGCGAGGGTCCGCACGGGCACCCTGACCCAGCCTTCCATCAGGACCCGCGCGCTGCGGCTCATGATCGCCTTGGTGACTTGCCATTGGCCATCCAGCTGGGCGGCTTCGGCGCCCACGCGCAGGGTTCCCGAGGGATGGCCGAAGCACACCGTACTGCGCAAGCCACCGCCCGCCGCGCGGTTGACCACGGTCCCGGGAATCGCTGCGGCGGTGCCGATGGCGACCGCGGCGGTGCCCATCATGGCGTGGTGCAGCTTGCCCATCGACATGGCCCGAACCGTCAGATCGATATCGGCAGCTGTCACCGGCTTGCCGCTGGAAGCGACGTAGTCGGCTGGGGGCGCGACGAAGGCGACCTTGGGCGTGTGCTGTCGGGTTTGCGCCTCTTCCAGACGCTGGATCAAGCCCATGCGCAATGCCCCGTGAGCGCGGATCGTCTCGAAGCGCGCGAGCGCCTGAGGGTCGCCGTTGATCGCGTCCTGCAACTCGCAGCCGCTGTACCCTAATGCGGCGGCATCGATGAAGATCGTCGGGATGCCGGCATTGATCATCGTCGCCTCGAACCGACCCACGCCGGGTACTTCCAGCTCGTCGATCAGGTGCCCGGTGGGAAACATGGCTCCGGCCGCGCCGTCGGCCTCGGCGGCCGGATCGAGAAACTCGAGCTGCACTTCGGCGGCCGGGAAGGTCACACCGTCCAGTTCGAAATCACCGGTCTCCTGAACCTCGCCGCCGCTCATGGGCACATGGGCAATGATGGTCTTGCCGATGTTCGCCTGCCATACGCGCACCGTGGCGATGCCGTCGTGGGGCACGCGGGCGGGATCGATCAGGCCCTGAGCGATGGCGAACGGACCGACCGCTGCCGACAGGTTGCCGCAGTTGCCGCTCCAGTCGACGAAGGCGCTGTCGATGGAGACCTGACCGAACAGGTAGTCGATGTCATGCCCCGGCTGGCTGCTGGGACTGACGATCACCGTCTTGCTGGTGCTCGACGTGGCGCCGCCCATGCCGTCGATCTGCTTGCCGTAGGGGTCGGGGCTGCCGATCACCCGCAACAGCAGGGCGTCGCGCGCCGGACCGGGCAGACGCGCCGCTTCGGGCAGGTCGGCGAGCTTGAAGAACACGCCTTTGCTGGTGCCACCGCGCAGGTAGGTGGCGGGGATGCGAAGCTGGGTCATAAGGCAATCCTCAGTAGGCGTCGGCCGCGGCGTGGGTGGGTGCAGTCGCCTGCAGGAAGTCCTGGGCGAAGCGTTGCAGCACGCCGCCGGCTTCGTAGATCGAGACTTCTTCGGCGGTGTCCAGGCGGCAGGTGACCGGCACCTGCACGCGCTCGCCGTTGCGCCGTTCGATGATCAGGGTCAGCCGCGCCTGGGGCGTCAACCGGCCGACCACATCGAACACCTCGGTGCCATCGATGCCCAGGGTCTTGCGGTCCGTGCCCGCGTCGAACTGCAACGGCAGTACGCCCATTCCCACCAGGTTGGTGCGGTGGATACGCTCGAAGCCCTCGGCGGCGATCGCTTCCACCCCGGCCAGACGAACACCCTTGGCCGCCCAGTCCCGTGAGGAACCCTGGCCATAGTCTGCCCCGGCGATGATGATCAGCGGCTGCTTGCGCTGCATGTAGGTCTCGATGGCTTCCCACATGCGCATGACCTGGCCTTCGGGTTCCAGGCGCGCGAGCGAGCCCTGGCGGACCTTGCCGTTGTCCACCACCATTTCGTTGAACAGCTTGGGGTTGGCGAACGTCGCCCGTTGCGCGGTCAGGTGATCGCCGCGGTGGGTGGCGTAGGAGTTGAAGTCTTCTTCGGGCAGGCCCATTTTCGCCAGGTATTCACCGGCGGCGCTGTCGAGCATGATCGCGTTGGACGGCGACAGGTGATCGGTAGTGATGTTGTCCGGCAGCACCGCCAGCGGGCGCATGCCCTTGAGCGTGCGCTCGCCGGCCAGGGCGCCTTCCCAGTACGGCGGACGACGGATGTAGGTGCTCGCCGGGCGCCAGTCATACAGCGGCGCGACTTTCGGTCCGTGGTCCTCGTGCACGGCGAACATGGGGATGTACACCTGGCGGAACTGCTCGGGTTTCACCGACGATTTGACCACTGCGTTGACTTCCTCGTCGCTGGGCCAGATGTCCTTGAGGCGGATGGGCTGACCCTGCGGGTCGAGGCCGAGCACGTCTTTTTCGATGTCGAAACGAATGGTGCCGGCAATCGCATAGGCCACCACCAGCGGCGGCGAGGCCAGGAAGGCCTGACGGGCATAGGGGTGGATACGTCCGTCGAAATTGCGATTGCCCGAGAGCACCGCAGTGGCATACAGGTCGCGCTCGATGATCTCTTGCTGGATCACCGGGTCGAGCGCGCCGGACATGCCGTTGCAGGTGGTGCACGCGAAGGCGACGATGCCGAAGCCCAGGGTCTCCAGTTCCTCGGTCAGCCCAGCTTCGTCCAGGTACAGGGCCACGGTTTTCGAGCCCGGTGCCAGGGACGATTTGACCCAGGGCTTGCGGGTCAGGCCCAGGCGGTTGGCATTGCGCGCCAGCAACCCGGCAGCGATGACGTTGCGTGGGTTGCTGGTGTTGGTGCAACTGGTGATGGCGGCGATGATCACCGCACCGTCCGGCATCTGCCCGGGCACTTCGCTCCAGGGGCCGGCGATGCCCTGGGCCGTCAAGTCGCTGGTCGCGATTCGCGCGTGCGGGTTGCTCGGCCCGGCCATGTTGCGTACGACGCCGGACAGATCGAAGCTCAGGTCGCGCTCATAGACAGCGTCGTCCAGGCTGTCGGCCCACAGGCCGGTAAGGCGCGCGTAGTCCTCGACCAGTTGCACCTGCTGCTCTTCGCGGCCGGTGAGGCGCAGGTAGTCGATGGTCTGCTGGTCGATCGCGAACATCGCCGCCGTGGCGCCGTACTCCGGGGCCATGTTGGAGAGGGTGGCGCGGTCGCCCAGGGTCAGGGCGCGTGCGCCTTCACCGAAGAACTCCAGGTACGCACCCACCACTTTCTGCTGACGCAGGTACTGGGTCAGGGACAGCACCATGTCGGTGGCGGTGATGCCCGGCTGCAATTGGCCAGTCAGCTTGACCCCGACAATTTCGGGCAGGCGCATCCACGACGCGCGACCGAGCATGACGCTTTCGGCTTCGAGCCCGCCCACGCCGATGGCCACCACGCCCAGCGCGTCGACATGGGGGGTATGGCTGTCGGTGCCAACGCAGGTGTCGGGGAAGGCCACGCCTTCGCGGACCTGGATCACCGGCGACATTTTCTCCAGGTTGATCTGGTGCATGATGCCGTTGCCCGGCGGAATGACGTCGACGTTCTTGAACGCCTTGCGCGTCCAGTCGATGAAGTGGAAGCGGTCTTCATTGCGACGGTCCTCGATGGCGCGGTTTTTCTCGAACGCCTGCGGATCGAAGCCGGCGCTTTCCACGGCCAGCGAATGGTCGACGATCAGCTGCGTCGGGACCACCGGATTGACCAGCGCCGGGTCACCGCCCTGTGAGGCGATGGCGTCACGCAGGCCGGCCAGGTCGACCAGGGCGGTCTGGCCGAGGATGTCGTGGCACACCACTCGCGCCGGGTACCAGGGGAAGTCCAGGTCACGCTTGCGTTCGATCAGCTGGCGCAGGGAGGCGTCCAGAGTGGCGGGGTCGCAACGGCGCACCAGGTTTTCCGCCAGTACGCGGGAGGTGTAGGGCAGGGTGGCGTAGGCGCCGGGCTGGAGGGCTTCGACGGCTTCTTGGGCGTCGTAATAGTCCAGCGGCGAGTTGGGTAATGACTTGCGGTGTTGTGTGTTCATCAGGTCGGCTCACGGTGCAAGGCATGGCAGAAGTTCGGCGGGGCGGCCTTCGCGGGCAGAGCCCGCTCCCACAAAAAGCATCCCTTTGCTCACAGGGGCAAGGATGGGCGGGGCGGGCTACGAGCCTTTAGCGGCGATCCAGGGGTACGAACGCACGCTGCTCCACGCCGACGTATTCGGCGCTGGGGCGAATGATTCGATTGTTAGCCCGCTGTTCGAACACATGGGCTGCCCAGCCGGTCACCCGAGAGCAGACGAAGATCGGCGTAAACAGCTCGGTCGCGATGCCCATGAAGTGGTACGCCGAGGCGTGGTAGAAGTCGGCGTTGGGAAACAGCTTCTTCTGCTCCCACATGGTCTTGTCGATGGCTTCGGAGACGGGGTAGAGGACCTTGTCACCGGCTTCGTCGGACAGCTTCTTCGCCCAGCCCTTGATCACTTCGTTGCGCGGGTCGTTGTCTTTGTACACGGCATGGCCGAAGCCCATGATCTTGTCCTTGCGCTCGAGCATGGCCAAGGTGCCGCGCACCGCTTCTTCGGGCGACGCAAACTTCTGGATCATGGCCATGGCCGCTTCGTTGGCACCGCCGTGCAGGGGGCCGCGCAACGAGCCGATGGCTGCGGTCACGCACGAATACATGTCCGACAGGGTCGAGGCGCAGACGCGGGCGGTGAAGGTCGAAGCGTTGAATTCATGCTCGGCGTAGAGGATCAGCGAGACGTCCATCACCTTGCTGTGCAGTTCACTCGGTGACTTGCCATGCAGCAGGTACAGGAAGTGCCCGGCGAAGGTGTCTTCATCGCTGGTGCAACTGATGCGCACGCCGTGGTGGCTGTAGCGATACCAGTAGCACATGATCGCCGGAAAGGCCGCCAGCAGGCGGTCGGTGACGTGTTCCTGCTGACCGAAGTTGCGCTCCGGTTCCAGCGTGCCGAGGAAGGAGCAACCGGTGCGCATCACGTCCATCGGATGGGTGCTGGACGGAATGCGTTCGAGCACTTCCTTGAGCGGCTGCGGCAAGTCGCGCAGGCTGCGCAGTTTGCCCTGGTAGGCAGCCAGCTCGTCGTGGGTGGGCAGCTCGCCGTGCAGCAGCAGGTAGGCGACTTCTTCGAACAGCGCGTGTTCGGCCAGTTCGCGCACGTCATAGCCGCGATAGGTCAGCCCTGCGCCGGGCATGCCGACGGTCGACAGCGCGGTTTGTCCGGCCACTTGGCCACGCAGGCCAGCGCCACTGAGTACTTTTGCTTCGGCCATGGTTTTCTCCGATCTTGGATTTGTTATTGGAATACAGCGATCATTTTTTCTGCGCGAACAGCGCGTCGAGTTTGCGCTCGAAGTCGTGGTAGTCGATGGCGTCGTACAGTTCCATGCGCGTCTGCATGGTGTCGACCACGTTCTGCTGGGTGCCATCGCGGCGAATCGCGGTGTAGACGTTCTCGGCAGCCTTGTTCATGGCGCGGAACGCCGACAGCGGGTAGAGCACCAGGCCGACGCCCACGCCACCGAGCTGCTCGGTGGTGAACAGCGGCGTGGCGCCGAACTCGGTGATGTTGGCCAGAATCGGCGCTTTCACCCGGCTGGCGAACAGCTGGTACATCTGCAGTTCGGTGATGGCTTCGGGAAAAATCATGTCCGCACCCGCCTCGACGCAGGCTGCCGCGCGGTCCAGGGCTGACTCCAGACCTTCCACCGCCAACGCATCGGTGCGCGCCATGATCACGAAGCTGTCGTCNNNNGGGAAACGATTTCCTTGTTCGGCCGGTGGCCACAGCGCTTGGCGCCCACCTGGTCTTCGATGTGCATGGCCGCGGCGCCGAACTTGATCATCGACTTGACGGTGCGGGCGACATTGAAGGCCGACGAGCCGAAACCGGTGTCGACGTCGACCAGCAACGGCAGATCGCACACATCGGTGATGCGGCGCACGTCGGTCAGCACATCGTCCAGACCGGTGATGCCCAGATCGGGAAGGCCTAGGGAGCCGGCCGCAACGCCGCCGCCGGACAGGTAGATGGCCTTGAAACCGGCGCGCTGGGCGAGCAGGGCGTGGTTGGCGTTGATGGCGCCGACCACCTGCAAGGGCGACTCTTCGGCGAGGGCCTGACGGAAGCGTTGGCCGGGGCGGGAGGGCTGACTCATGATGGGGCTCCTGGGGTGTTGTTCTGGTTGGGTTCCAGGTAATGGCGTTCGACATTGCGCTTGGACGCGGCGATGTGCCGACGCATGAGCAACTCGGCCAGTTCGCCGTCGCGCTCGGCGATGGCGTCGAGGATACGGTGATGCTCGGCGAAAGCCTGGTGCGGACGATTGGGCGTGGCAGAGAACTGGATGCGGTACATGCGCACCAGTTGGTACAGGTCATCGCAGAGCATCTGCACCAGCGTGCTGTTGCCGCTGCCCTGAATGATGCGGTAGTGGAAGTCGAAATCGCCTTCCTGCTGGTAGTAGCCGACGCCGGCTTGGAACGCGGCATCGCGTTCATGGGTGGCGAGCACCTCGCGCAACTCGTCGATCTGTGCCTGGCTCATGCGCTCGGCAGCCAGTCGACAGGCCATGCCTTCGAGGGATTCGCGGATTTCGTAGAGCTCGATCAGCTCGGCGTGATTGAGCGACACCACCCGGGCACCGACGTGGGGAATGCGCACCAGCAGGCGCTGGCCTTCCAGACGGTGGATGGCTTCACGCAGCGGTCCGCGGCTGATGCCATAGGTGCGTGCCAGTTCGGGTTCGGAGATCTTGCTGCCTGGGGCTATTTCGCCATTGATGATGGCCGCCTGGATGCGGCGGAACACGTTCTCCGACAGCGTCTCGGTTTCCATTGGAGTGGCACTGGGCGGGGTCGCGAATTCCGGATCGGGAACGGGCAAGGGCGAAACAGAGGTAACGGACATATTGTCGACACCTGGGCAGGTAGTGACAAAAAAATAGTCCTTTTACAGCTTGCAGTCAAGGAACTCGAAGGTAAGTGTCGACAATGTCCAAATAAGATCGGGGGCCGAAGCCCCCGTTTCCGCTTTACTGCTCGTCGGCTGTGGGGTAATCCACATAGCCTTCCGGACCCTGGCTGTACCAGGTTTCCATGACGTCCTTGTTCAGCGGCAGCCCCTTGGCGAACCGATGGGGCAGGTCCGGGTTGGCCAGGAACGGCCGACCGAAGGCGATCGCATCGGCTTCACCAGCGTCCAGCGCAGCCTGCGCTTTTTCGTGGGTGTAGTCGGAATTGAGCGCCAGGGTACGGCTGAACGCCTTGCGGATCACCGGGTGCACCGGCGGGCGATCGGCTTTGCCGAAGGTGCCATCGAATGGCGGTTCGCGCAGCTCCAGATAGGCAATGCCGATCTTGTCCAGCGCAGCGGCAGCGGCGGAGAACAGGGTTTCCGGATCGCTGTCGTTGACGCCCTGCGAATCGCCGTTGGGCGACAGGCGCACGCCGGTGCGTTCGGCACCGATGGTGTCGACAACCCGCTGGGTGACCTCGGTCAACAGGCGGATACGGTTTTCCACCGAACCACCATAGGCGTCGTCGCGGAAGTTGCTGTTGTCGCGCAAGAACTGGTCGATCAGGTAGCCGTTGGCGGCATGGATCTGCACACCATCGAAGCCGGCGCGCATGGCGTTCTTCGCGGCGTGCTCGTAGTCGTCCAGCAACCGCGGGATCTCATGGATGCCCAACGGCCGGGCTTCCACGTAGGGTTGCTTGCCGTCATAGGTATGGGTGTGGCCTGGCGCAGTCGTCGCCGAAGACGAAACCGGCTGTGCACCGCCGAGGAAGCTGGGGTGGACGATGCGGCCCATGTGCCACAGCTGCAAGTCGATGCGCCCGCCGGCTTCGTGCACGGCGGCGGTGATCTTCTTCCAGCCTTCGACCTGCTCGTCGCTCCAGATGCCTGGAGCGTAGGGCCAGCCCAGGCCTTCCTGGGTGATGCCGGTCGCTTCGGTGATGATCAACCCGGCGCTGGCGCGCTGGGTGTAGTACTCGATCATCAGGTCGGTGGGTACGTGGTTGCGAGTGGCGCGGCCGCGTGTCAGCGGGGCCATGAGGATCCGGTTGGGCAACTGCTGCTCGCCAACCTGGATCGAATCGAATAGAGAAGGCATCTAGGCTCCCTGATCTGTGAGTGGAAGGGCGGCTCAGGCTGCGCCGAGGGCCTTGATGATGGCGTCGTTGAACGCAGGGATGTCATCAGGAGTGCGCGAGGTGATCAGGGTCCAGCCGTTGGCACCACACTGCATGACTTCCTGGTCGACCCAGCCTGCGGCCTTTGCATTGGTCAGGTCGAGGCTGACGCTGGGGTAGGAGGTCAGGGTCTTGCCGGGAATCACGCCGGCGTTGATCAGCAGCCATGGGCCGTGGCAGATGGCAGCGACCACTTTGCCTGCATCGGCGAAAGCCTTGACCAGGTGCTGGGCATCGGTGTCCTGACGCAGGGTGTCGGCGTTGACGGTGCCGCCTGGAATGACCAGGGCGTCGAAGTCGCTGGCGCTCAGGCCCTGGATCTTGCTGTCGGACTCGACGGTGCGGTCTTTCTCGGTGTCCTGCTGGAAGGTCTGCACGGTGCCGCCTTCGCTGGAGGCGTGGGTCACGGTGGCGCCGGCTGCACGCAGCGCTTCGACGGGCTTGAGCAGTTCGTCACGCTCAATGCCGGTGTTGGCGGTGATGAACAGGACTTTCTTGCCTTGCAGTTGGGTAGCCATGTGGATCTTCCTCGGGTCAGTTAAGGCCTGGCGTACCAGGCGATCAAAAAATCTGAGCGCGGAAGAAAATGGAAAGTTCAGGTGGATCGTTAACCAGTGGTGCACGCGGTCAGGCCCATGCACTGGCCCAACCGCGTGTTCATTGGCTCAATAGCCTTCGGCAAGGCCGGTGTTGCGGCGCGGGTCGTTGGCACCGTAGAAGCGGTTGTTGGCGACGGGCTTGCCACCCAGTGAAGGCGCGCCGACCAGGATCGCTGCCAGGTGGTTGGCGTCCTGCGGCTCGCCGAACTTGTGGCCCCAACTCTCGAGGATCTTGCGCGTGTCCGGGCTGATGGCGAAGTGTTCCAGGTTGGTCACGTCGGGCATCCACTGTTGGTGGAAGCGTGGCGCATTGACCGCCTGCTGGATGTCCATGCCGTAGTCGATGACGTTGAGCATGGTCAGCAAGGTCGCGGTGATGATTCGACTGCCGCCGGGCGTGCCGACCACCATCACCGGCTTGCCGTCCTTGGTGACGATGGTCGGGCTCATGGACGACAGCGGCGTCTTGTAGGGCGCGATCGCGTTGGCTTCGCCCTGCACCAGCCCGTACATGTTGGCGACGCCGACCTTGGAGGTGAAGTCGTCCATCTCGTCGTTAAGCAGGATGCCGGTGCCGCTGGCCATGACCCGTGCGCCGAACCAGCCGTTGAGGGTGTAGGTGACCGAAACCGCATTGCCCCACTGATCGACGATGGAGTAGTGGGTGGTATTGCTGCCTTCATGGGGCGCCACGCCCGGTTTGATCTCGGCCGAGACACCCGCCTTGTTCGGCAAGATGCTGTTGCGGATCTTCGTCGCGTAGTTGGCGTCGAGCAGGTGAGCGATGGGGTTCTTGACGAAGTCCGGGTCGCCCAGGTAGCTGTTGCGGTCCACATAGGCGTGGCGCATGGCCTCGATCTGGTAGTGCATGCCCTGCGCCGAGCCATAGCCCAGTTCGGCCATGGGGTAGCCCTGCAGAATGTTCATGATCTGGCAGATGACCACGCCGCCGGAGCTGGGCGGTGGCGCGGAGATCACGTGGTAGCCGCGGTAGTCGCACTCGATGGGGTCCAGCTCGCGGGTCTTGTACTTGTCGAGGTCGGCCTGGGTGATGATACCCTTGCCGGCCTGGCTCGAATCCACGATGGCCTTGGCCACCCAGCCTTGATAGAAACCGGCGTTGCCCTTGTCGGCAATCTCCCGCAGGGTGCGTGCCAGGTCCTTCTGCACCAGCTTGTCACCGGCCTTGAACGGCTGACCCTGGTTGAGGAAGATCTTCGCCGAGTCCTGGCTGTCCTTGCGGAAATCCTCGGTGGCGGTTTCCAGCAGGTCGACGTCGCCCTGACCGAGTGTGAAGCCCTCGTCGGCCAGCTTGATGGCTGGCGCGAGCAGGTCGGCACGCTTGAAGGTGCCGTATTTCTGCAGGGCCAGCTCCATGCCCGAGACGGTGCCTGGAATGCCCACCGACAGGTGGCCGTCGGTGCTCAAGCCTTCGATGACGTTGCCGGCCTTGTCCAGGTACATGTCCGGGGTGGCGGCCAGTGGGGCCTTCTCGCGGAAGTCCAGAAAGGTCTTGCGGCCATCGGCCATCTGCAGGGTCATGAAGCCACCGCCGCCGATGTTGCCGGCGGCCGGGTAGACCACGGCCAGGGCGTAGGCCACGGCGACGGCAGCGTCGACGGCATTGCCGCCGTCCTTGAGCACGTCCACGCCAACGTGGGTGGCCAGTTGCTGTGCGGTGACGACCATGCCGTTCTGCGCGGCGACGGGGGCGGGGGAGGCGGCGAACAAACAGGTGGGGGCCAGCGCGAACGCAACGGCGATCAGCGACTTTGGCAAGGGTTCGAGTTTCAAGCGTCGGCTCTCTTTTTTGTGAATGAGGAGCTGCGGGTGGTGAGCAACGAGGCGATTCATTTCGCCAGTCGCAAGGATAGCCGGGTTTCTCAATCCTGCTGGCGACAGGCGGTCAATGCGGTCAATTGTTCGCCCGAGCCGTCGAAGTTCTCCGTCGCCAGCCAGCGTTCGAATGCCGCGCGCCGCGCTGGCCATTCGCTGTCGATGATGGAGAACCACGCGGTGTCGCGGTTGCGGCCCTTGTACACCAGTGCCTGGCGAAAGATGCCTTCGAAGCTGAAGCCCAAGCGCTCGGCGGCCTTGCGCGAGGGCGCGTTCAAGGCATCGCATTTCCATTCGTAGCGCCGGTAGCCCAACTCATCGAACACCAGGCGCATCAGCAAGTACTGCGCTTCGGTCGACACGGGGGTGCGTTTCATCAACGGCGAGAAAGTCACATGGCCCACTTCGATGACGCCATTGGCCGGGTCCATGCGCATCAAG
The DNA here is from genome assembly GCF_002438365.1 of Pseudomonas sp. UBA6276. Classification (NCBI taxonomy): domain Bacteria; kingdom Pseudomonadati; phylum Pseudomonadota; class Gammaproteobacteria; order Pseudomonadales; family Pseudomonadaceae; genus Pseudomonas; species Pseudomonas sp. UBA6276. The sequence goes on along the minus strand of NZ_DJUS01000115.1, from coordinate 57,569 downwards.
GCCAGCGTGCCCACGGCCCGTTGGCTGCGCAGATCGATCACCGCCCAGTGTTGCGGATCCTGGCTGGCTGCCGCGGTTTGCAGGTGAGTGCGATAGCTGTCGAGGTCGGCGAACGGTCCGACGGGCAGGTAGGTCCAGTCGCTGCCGTCGCTCTGCTGGCAATAGCCCTGGAACAGATCCTCGGCGTGGGCCGCGACGTTCAAGGGGTCGAGGCGGCAATAGCGGCCTTCGATCACCGCATGGGCCGGGCGAGGGCGCGCGGTCCAGTCGGGCAGCGCGTGGCCGATGGGCTGCTGATGTGCGTTATGGTGCAGAGGCTGGTTGGGCATGGCGACTCCTGATCAGATCAGCGGGGGAGAAGGTGTGTCGACGCAATCAGCGCGGGTCCAGAACGATACCGAAGCCGCTCTTGGCTTCGCTGACGATACGCAGGTGCTGGCGCTCGCCTGGGTTGGCCTGCAGGCGCAGTTCGCGGTTCAGACGGCCCTTGCTGCAGAGCATGCCACCTTGCTTGTCGGTGGTGATGCCGACGATGTGTTCGCCAGGCGGCAGTTGAAAGGTGGCCACCTCGCCGACGGCCATCAACGCCGCCGGTTCGCGGTCGATCAGCAGCGCGACGTAGCAGCCGCCGCCCATGATGCCGATGTCGCGGTCCACCACCAGTTCGCTCGACGGCGCCAGGGTCTGTTGCCAGGCTGACAAACGATCTGCCGGGACAGCCTTGAGGTGCTCCGAATCGGCGCGAAACGAGGTACAACCCGACAAGCCCACTGCAATCAGCATTACCCAGAACACGCGCATCGACGGACCCCCTGAAATGGCATTGTGATTGCACTTTAGCTCAAGCGAGGGCCGCCACGGAACGCCAGGCTGCCCGACCCGGTTTAGAAAAGTTTTGAAACAGGTTCCCGTCTGGGGCTGCGATGGGCAAGAATGATCCGGCTGACCCGTGCAGTCGCCATCCCGTGGGGGATCGGCTGCCCCGAGCGGACTGACCTGAACCTGTGGAGGTACCGTGGCACCTAGAGACCTGATGTTGGCCTTGATCGTGATCGTCGTCTGGGGCTTGAATTTCGTGGTGATCCGTTACGGCCTCGACGGCCTGCCTCCCATGCTGCTGGGCGGCCTGCGCTTCACGCTGGTGGCGATTCCCGCGGTGTTCTTCATTCGCCGTCCGAACCTGCCGCTGCGCTGGCTGATCGCCTACGGCGCGACCATTTCCCTGGGGCAGTTCGCCTTTCTGTTCGAGGCCATGGCCAACGGCATGCCTGCGGGCCTGGCGTCGCTGGTGTTGCAATCCCAGGCGTTCTTCACGCTGTTCTTCGCCGCCCTGTTCATTGGCGAACGCCTGCGTGCGGCCAGTGTGGTGGGGCTATTGGTGGCGGCAGGCGGGCTGGCGATGATCGGCCTGGAAAGCGATCAGGCCACACCACTGGTGGCCGTACTGCTGACCCTGTGCGCAGCCTCGATGTGGGCCATGGGCAACATCATTACCCGCCGTTTCGGCAATATCGACCTGGTCGCGCTGGTGATCTGGGGCGCGCTGATTCCGCCGCTGCCGTTCTTTGCGCTGTCGCTGTGGCTGGAAGGGCCGGCGCTGATCGAACGGTCGCTGCTGGGCATCGGCTGGAAGTCCATCGGCAGCCTGGTGTACCTGGCCGCGATCGCCACGGTGCTGGGTTATGGCCTGTGGAGCAAGCTGCTGTCGCGTTATCCGGCGGGCAAGGTGGCACCGTTTTCGTTGCTGGTACCGGTGGTGGGCTTGAGCTCCTCGGCCTGGATTCTCGGCGAGCGGCTGAGCGCCCTGCAGTGGTGGGGTGGTGCGCTGGTGATGGTGGGGCTGGTGATCAACGTGTTCGGCGGCAGCCTGATCGCTCGCCTGGCCCCGGCTCGCACGGGGGCGAAATCTCTGTAATGATGGGCCATCGATACGTCAAGGAGATGGAGCATGATGATCCGGTCGCTGACCCTCGCCTCACTGTTCGCCTTCGCCGCGCCGCTGCTGGCCGCGGACGGTGATAGCCCCCTGGCCCAGGACCGTGGACGGGCCCGGCCGTTGGTGGTGATCGCCCCGAGTTCGGTGGATCCCAACCTGCTGAAACTGCGCAAGGCGCTGGAAGAGCCCGCCAACCGCGACGGCTTCAAGCAGCGCGGGATGGTGCTCTACACCGTGATCAATACCATCGGCCAGCGTGACGGCAAGGACCTCGACCCGCAGGCGACCATGTCCCTGATCCGTGATTTGAAGCTGGGCGCCGGTTCCAGTCAGAAGTTCGTGCTGCTGGGCAAGGATGGCGAGAAAAAGCTCGAACAGTCGGGCTACGTGGAGCCTGCGCAGTTGTTCAGTACCATCGATCAATTGCCTGCAACCGAGAAGGAGGCCAATGCGCCTGCTCCGGTCGCAGCCGCCGCGCAGGAACCGACGAACAAGCCCGCCAAGGCCGCGAAACCGAGCAAGGCGCCGCAACCGCTGGACGATTGACGGCGCCTCGGTCGGCGGCATGCGGGTGCTTCAGACCATGTTGAGCCGCTGCTTGCGTTGCGGTGCCGGGTAGGCTCGATCCAGCGCGGAGAAATCTTCGGCATCGAGTTTGATGTGCAGGGCGGCGGCATTCAGGCGCACATGTTCGGCCGTGGACGCTTTGGGGATGGCGATCACCCCTTCACGGCGAATGACCCAGGCCAGGCAGGCTTGCGCCGGCGTCACCCCGTGGCGCTGCGCAACCTGGCGCAACACCGGTTGGTCGAGCAAGCGGCCGCCCTGTGCAATCGGACAGTAAGCCATAACCGGCATTGCCCGCTCGGCACACCAGGGCAGCAGGTCGAACTCGATGCCGCGCTCTTCCAGGTTGTACAGCACCTGGTTGGTCGCACAGCGTTCGTCGTTCAGCTCGATCATGTCATCGACATCGAAATTCGACACGCCCCAGGCGCCGATCTTGCCCTGTTCACGCAGACGCTCGAAGGCGTCCACCGTTTCGCTCAGCGGGTACTGACCACGCCAGTGCAGCAGGTACAGGTCGATGTGCTCCACCTGCATGCGCTGCAGGCTGCGCTCGCAGGCTTGCGCCACGCCCTTGAGGCTGGCGTTGTGGGGGTAGACCTTGCTGACCAGCGTGACCTGGTCCCGGCGGCCCTGGATGGCCTGGCCGACGATTTTTTCAGAGCCGCCTTCTCCGTACATTTCGGCGGTGTCGAGCAAGGTCAGGCCCAGGTCGATGCCTTCCTGCAACGCGGCGATTTCCTGCCGGGCACGGGCCGGATCTTCCCCCATGCGCCAGGTGCCCTGGCCAATGCGTGGTACCGACCTGCCGGCCAGATCAATGCTGTTCATCACAATGCTCCTCGATGGAAAAGGAATTGAGCGCCCTGTAGCAGCGGCGCAAGCCGCGTCCGGCCTTGACGCGGTGGGTCACAATACCGCGGGGACCGCCGACGCGGCTCGCGCCGCTGCTACACGGAGCCTGTGGGTTGGGCAGTGTCATCGGGCTGCGGTTCAAACCGTCGGGTGACAGGGTCATTGGCGACGGTGGGCCGTGTGCTCCAGCAGCACTTCCATCAGCGCGTGTGCGGCGGCCGAAAGCTTGTGGTCCGGCAAGCGCATCAGACCGATTCGGCGCTCGACGCTGGGCGACTCCAGCGGCACACAGCGCGCGCCCAGCTCGTGCATCTGCTCGATGCACAGGGCCGGTACCGCGCTGACGCCCAGGCCATGGGCGACCATTCGCCCGATGGTGCTCAACTGGTGACTTTCGAACGCCACCGCCAGTTTGCCGTGCTCCTCGCTGACGGCGCTTTCCAGCAGCAGGCGGACCGCGGAAGGTCGCTGCAGCGCGATGAAATCATGGGCCAGCAGGGTTGCCCACGTCAGTACCGGTTGCTCGGCCAGCGACGAATCGGCCGGCACCACGGCCACGAAGCGGTCGGTGTAGAAGGGCGTGAACACCAATGACGAGGTGCTTTCCGGCTCGAAGCCGATGCCCAGTTCCACGCGGCGGTGACGAACCATCTCCACCACCTGCTCGTTGATCACGTCATGCACCGCGACATTGACCCGTGGATGGCGGTCGCGAAAGATCCGCAGTGCCCCAGGCAACAGGTTGCCGGCGAACGACGGCATGGCCGCGATGGACACCTTGCCTAATTGCAGGGTGAAGTGCTGGCGCAGCAACTCCTCGGTGTTGTCCCAATCCGCCAGCAGGCGCCGGGCCAGCGGCAGCAGGGCTTCGCCTTCGGGCGTCAGGCTGACGCTGCGCGTGGTGCGGATCAGCAACGCGCCGCCCAGGTCTTCTTCCAGACCCTTGATGGTCAGGCTCAGCGCAGGCTGGGACAGGTGCAATTTTTCGCCCGCCTGGGCAAAGCTCAGAGCCTGGGCCACGGCGAGAAAGGCGCGGAGCTGTTTGACGTTCATCTATTTGGAAAACCAATCAATACCGAAGAAAAACAAAATTAACAAATTAGCCGTGCGGGGAGAAGATACCTGCACCCACGCCGTCGCGGCACGGACGGCGCCATGACAAACAATAAAAGGCTAACGATCATGGCTGGACTCGATAAGCGAGTGGCAACCTACGCACAGGCGCTTGATGGCCTGCGCGATGGCATGACGGTACTGGCCGGCGGGTTCGGCTTGTGCGGCATTCCGGAGAACCTGATCGCCGAGATCAAGCGGCTGGGCGTGCGCGATCTCACGGTGGTGTCCAACAACTGCGGCGTCGACGGTTTCGGTCTGGGCGTACTGCTCGAAGACCGGCAGATCCGCAAGATGATCGCCTCCTACGTGGGCGAAAACGTGCTGTTCGAGCGGCAGTTGCTCGATGGCGAACTGGAAGTCGAACTGACCCCTCAAGGCACCTTGGCCGAGAAGATGCGCGCCGGCGGCGCTGGCATCCCCGCGTTTTTCACTGCCACCGGCTACGGCACACCGATTGCCGAAGGCAAGGAAGTGCGCGAATTCAATGGCCGCCAGTACATCCTGGAACAAGCCATCACCGGCGACTTCGCCATCGTCAAAGGCTGGAAGGCCGACCACTTCGGCAACGTGGTCTATCGTCATACCGCACAGAACTTCAATCCGCTGGCCGCCAGTGCCGGACGCATCACCGTGGTCGAGGTCGAAGAGATCGTCGAGCCGGGCGTGTTGCTGCCCGAGCATATCCACACGCCAGGCATCTATGTCGACCGGGTGATCCAGGGCACCTTCGAGAAGCGCATCGAGAAGCGCACGCTCAAGGCCTGATCGTTTCCTTTCTGCGCTGTTTCCCACGAGGTTTTTTCCATGGCACTTACCCGCGAACAGATGGCCCAGCGCGTGGCGCGCGAACTGCAGGACGGTTATTACGTGAACCTGGGCATCGGCATCCCGACCCTGGTGGCCAACTACGTGCCACCTGGCATCGACGTGATGCTGCAATCGGAAAACGGCCTGCTCGGCATGGGCGAATTCCCCACCGAGGCCACCGTCGACGCCGACATGATCAATGCCGGCAAACAGACCGTGACCGCGCGCCTGGGCGCCTCCATCTTCGACTCGGCGCAGTCGTTCGCGATGATTCGCGGCGGTCATGTCGACCTTACCGTGCTCGGCGCCTTCGAGGTGGACGTGCAGGGCAACATCGCTTCCTGGATGATCCCCGGCAAGCTGGTCAAGGGCATGGGTGGGGCCATGGACCTGGTGGCCGGTGCGGAGAACATCATCGTCACCATGACCCACGCGTCCAAGGACGGCGAGTCGAAACTGCTGCCTGTGTGCACCCTGCCGCTGACCGGCGCTGGTTGCATTCGCAAGGTGCTGACCGACTTGGCTTATCTCGAGATCGAAGACGGTGCGTTCATCCTCAAGGAGCGGGCGCCTGGCGTCAGCATCGATGAAATCAAGGCGAAAACGGCCGGCAAGTTGATCATTGCCGACGATGTGATCGAAATGAGTTTCTGAAAACTTCCTGCCAAAACCTGCAGCTCTCCAACTATAAAAACAAGGAAACACCACCATGTCCGCACACCTGGAAGAGAGCCGCTACGCTCGCTTCGCCCTGCGCTGTTCGAGCTGGGCCGAGCGCTGGTTCCCCGACTCCTACGTATTCGCCGCCGCGGCGGTGCTGCTGGTCGCATTGGGCGCGCTGGCCATCGGCGGCACGCCGACGGCCACGGCCACCGCGTTCGGCGACGGGTTCTGGAGCCTGATTCCGTTCACCATGCAGATGGCCTTCGTGGTCATCGGCGGCTACGTCGTGGCCAGCTCGCCGCCCGCCGTGAAACTCATCGACCGGCTGGCGCGCATCCCGCGCAATGGACGCTCGGCAGTGGCCTGGGTGGCACTGATCTCGATGGTGGCGTCGCTGCTCAACTGGGGCCTGTCTCTGGTGTTCGGCGGCCTGTTAGTGCGCGCGCTGGCGCGACGCACCGATCTGCGCATGGACTATCGCGCCGCCGGCGCTGCAGCGTACCTGGGTCTGGGCGCGGTCTGGGCCCTGGGGCTGTCATCGTCGGCGGCGCAGTTGCAGGCCAACCCGGCCAGCCTGCCGCCGTCGATCCTGTCCATCACCGGTGTCATCCCGTTCACCCAGACCATTTTCCTCTGGCAATCAGGCGTACTGCTGCTCGCGCTGGTAGTTGTTTCGCTGGTGGTCGCCTATGCCACCGCGCCCGGCCCGAACTCGGCCCGCGATGCCCAGGGGTGCGGCGTCGACCCGGCTTTCAGCCTGCCGCCGCTGAGCAAGCGCAGCCGACCGGGTGAATGGCTGGAATACAGTCCGCTGATCACTATCTTCCTGGTGTTGCTCGCCGCAGGGTGGCTGTTCCACGAGTTCTCCACCAAGCCGGCGATTACGGCCATCTCGGGGCTCAATACCTATAACTTCCTGTTCATCATGCTCGGCCTGCTGCTGCACTGGCGTCCCCGCAGCTTTCTCGATGCCGTGGCGCGTGCCGTGCCGACGACCACCGGTGTGCTGATTCAATTTCCCCTGTACGGCTCCATCGCCGCGATCATGACCACGGTCAAGGGCGGCGACGCGCAGACCCTGGCTCACCACATCTCGACCTTCTTCGTGCAGATCGCCTCCCACGATACCTATGCGATGCTCATGGGCGTGTATTCGGCGGTGTTGGGATTCTTCATCCCATCGGGTGGGGGCAAATGGATCATCGAGGCGCCCTACGTCATGCAGGTGGCCAACGATTTGCAGTACCACCTGGGCTGGGCGGTGCAGATCTACAACGCTGCCGAAGCCTTGCCGAACCTGATCAACCCGTTCTACATGCTGCCGTTGCTGGGTGTGTTGGGCCTGAAGGCACGCGACCTGATCGGCTTCTCGTTCGTGCAACTGCTGGTACACGCGCCGTTGGTGCTGTTTCTGCTCTGGGCGTTGGGCACTACGCTGGCGTACATCCCACCGACTGCACCCTGACCAGTGGAGGAGCTGCGCTACGTTGATCGGGAATATTCCCCCGCCGGGCGACTGATTCAGGGAGAGCTATTGCACAGGCACGTTCGCTCGGGGTACACATCTAGGTTGAATGGGGGACAGGCTGGACGCCCCCCCATCGTGAACCGATGCAGGGAGATGTGGAAATGCTTGATAACGGCGCGGGCGGGGATACCGAGCAGAATGAACCCGTGGATCAGATCATCTTTCGGGAGATTCGCAATCTGCACACCGCCGCCTCCAGAGACCTGGATCAGGCTGCAGTGCAGATCATAGGCAAGGTCGAGAGGTTCAGGGAGCAGGGCCTGATCAGCTCGGAGGCCGCACGGCAGCTGATTTTCGACGTACGCAACGAGCGCAGCCGCATCAGCCGCTGAGCGGCCTTCGAAGGGGAGCGGCGGTCAGCCGCCAGTGGTGTCGATATCGGCGTCTGTTTCCTCATCGTCCGCACTGGTCGAAGGATCGACTTCCGGCTCGGACTTGAAGTCCGGACTGAAGCGATTGCCTTCGGCTGTGGTCGGATCGTTGGAATCAGGGCGGACGGCGGGGTCAAGCGCCGGGTCATTGGGCGTGGCGTTGGCCGCACTGCTGGTGTCACGGTCGACATCGTTCAGCGCAGGTGTCTTGTGTTCGCTCATATCATTCTCCCTAGGCTCAAGCGTGCAGGGTCAATCAGAGCTTGCCGCCTTCAGAGCCAGTCCCATCACCCATGTCATGACTTCCGGACTCTGGCTTGGTCACGGCGCCGCCCATGGAGCTGCCTTCCGGGTTGCCGGTGTTCTGTGGCTTGATCTGAGTGCTGGTGCCGTCACGCGGCGCGCTGGAACCGTCGGTGTTGCCATTGGGCATGTTGGTGCCAGTGCCGGACGGTACGCCTACGGCCGAGGGCACGGTGCCTTTGGCGGCGGGGTTGGTCGGACCGGTGCTGTTGTCGGCCATGGCCGGTACGGCAGCGGCGGCCAGCAGACCTGCCAACAGGGCTGCGTTGATGCGTTTCAGGCTTTTCATGGAGCTCTCCTTGTTCGTGTGAATGCGTCATGTATTGGGCTGCGGGCACACGTCAGTGGTGCCCGCGTACCGACGAACGGCATGCCCGATAAACAAGCGTTGGCCGCGAAAGGCGCACTGCGGACACAGTCCGCAGTAGCAGGGTCAGGCGAGCAGCTGCGAGCCCAGCTGGAAGGCGACCCATACGGCGAGGATGGTGGCGAAGCCCAGGGCGATGTTCTCGAACCAGTTGTTGCGGTAGTTGCCGAGCAACTTCTTCTGGTTGGACATGATCAGCAGGCCGAGGGAGATCACTGGCAGGCCGATGATGTTCAGCGCATTAACACCGATGGTCAGGGTCACGAAGTCAGGCATGCCCGGCAGCGACCACACCAGCGGCGTGACGAGGATGAACAGCAGGAACCACTTGTGCATCGGATCGTGATGGAATTCCTTGCCGTACTTCTCGCGACGCTCGGGACGGATGTGCTGGAAGGCATCGGTGATCAGCATGGGGAAGGCGGTCGTCTTGCCGGCGATGCTGGCGAACAAGGTAGCGAACACGCCGACGAAGAAGATCAACCAGCCGCCGGTGCCGAAGAACATCTGCAGCGCCGCGCCCAGGTCGTCCAGGGTTTTCACTTCGATACCGTTGGGACGCAGGATTTCCGCGCCGACCACCCAGATGGCCAGGTTGATGATGATCCCGACGAACACCGCGAACAGCAGGTCGTTGCGCTGGATGCGCTTGTGTTCCGGGCCGACCCAGCCTTTCTGGCGCATCACGTAGGGGTGCACGAAGTTGGCGATCGAACCGGCCACCGCACCGATCACCGAAACGGCTACCAGAAGGGCACCGTGCACGCCTTCATCCGGCGGAATGCTGAAACCGATGGTTCCGGCCAGGATGCCGCCCACATCGGGTTTGGACATGATCGCCAGCGCCATGAACGCCAGGGTCATCAGGGCCAGCAAGCCTTTCATGACGCCTTCGATCAGCGAGTAGATGTTGCGACCTACCAGCAGCCACACGCCCAGTACCACGGCGAAGGAGGCGAGCAACGGTTGATTGATATGCAGAAGGGTGGCCAGTGCTTCCCCAGCGCCCTTGATCATGTACGCATTGGTCAGGTGACCCATGATCAGGGCGTACCCCAGCATGAACCAAGCGAAGAAGGGGTGCAGTTGCGCGTAGCCCTGCAGGATGGTCATGCCTTGGTTGTTGCACAGCTGGAAGCGGGCAATGATGTTGACGATGAGGAATCTGAGCAGCAGCGACACCGCCAGCACCCACATCATCGCGTAGCCATAGTTGGCGCCGGCCACGGAGGAGGTGATCAGGTCGCCTGCGCCGAGCCATGACAGGACGGCAATGATGCCCGGTCCGACGATCTTGGCGAGCCTGCCCAGGCGAGTCGTGGGGGCGGCCGCCTTCTTTTCGAGCGAGTGGGTACTCGTCATGGGTGAATTCCCTTTGTTGTTTTTGTGGATGGAACAGTGGGTTATTCAAGCATGAGTTAGGATGTCATATGACCTGACGAGTTGCAAAAGGTGTAAGTGGATGTTTCCCTGCGTTCGCAGGTCTTTCTGCGTGTACCGGTGGCCTCGCGAACTCCTGTAGCAGCGGCGCAAGCCGCGTCGGCGGCGCATGCGGTGTACCTGAAGGACCGCGGTCCTATCGGAAGCGGCTGAACCAACTGGGCGAATGGCCTTCTTATGAGCCTTAGCGCAAGAGGAATGCACCCATGTCGAAGATCATTGTCGACGACGTCACGCCCCCGGCCGATGCCAAGGCCGATGTGTTGATGTTCGGTACCCCCAAGGACCGTCTGGACTTCTACCGCAAGGAAATCCAGTACGAAACCTCCATCCTTTCCAACCGCACCGACGCCTACCTCTCCGCGCAGTCGTTCCTGGTCATCGCCTACGCTTCGTCCATGGCCAACCTGAACCCGGAGTGGGGCAAGCTTTTTACCCTGGTCGTGCCGCCGTTGTTGGCGCTGTTCGGTCTGGTCAGTTCGCTGCACGCATGGCCGGGCATTCGTTCGGCCTACGACATCATCGATCACTGGCACTTCAAGCAGAGCCAGTTGCTCGACAGCGAGCCGGCCATGGGCGCGGCCTATGACGAATCACCGCTGTTCAGCGAGCGCGAGTCGAACGAGAAACGCTGGCGCGGGGCGTTGATGTTCTCGATGAGGTCGCCGTTTCTGTTCAGCGTGCTGTGGGCGATACTCGGGGTTTTCGCGGTGTATGCGCAATACACCAATCCGGGCGGCTGAATGCAGAAGGCCCCTGCGGTTGCAGGGGCCTTCTGGTGGTGAGGGTCAGCGGATCAACGCACCGAGCTTATCGCCTGCTGACGACTGCGCTCATATTCCTGGGAATCCACCGCCGCAGCATCGGGTTTGCCCAGATCAGCCATGGGGATGCGGTAGGTCTCCTTGGCGGTGAACGCTGCCAGCGCTGCGATGCAGCACACACCCAGGGCCAGCGAGCCGACCACCATGGGAATGTTGGTGGAGCCGGGCGGCGCCATCGCTGCGAACAGTGCTGGCAACAGGGCGGTGATCAAGGTGCCGACGTTTTGCGAGATGGCCATGGCCGACACGCGATAGCGGGTCTGGAACAGCTCTGGGTAGAAGCTTGGGAACACCGCGTTGTAGCCCTGATAGAACACGCCCCACATCAGGATCGACATGCCGAACGCCAAGGGCACGTTGTGGATGCTGATCGCGTACAGGTAGAAGAACGACAGAATGCCCGAGCTCAGCGCGCCACCGATGATCATCGGACGACGACCGATGCGGTCGGAGAGATTGCCCACGAAGGGAATCACGCACACCGCGACGATGTTGCCGACCACCGGAATCCACAGGTACACACTCTTGGCGAAACCGATGCCGTAGGCCGGTTGCACGGCGTAGGCCGCGCCGAAGATGGTGGCCACTACCGGAATGACGTTCATCAGCGCCATGCACATAACCAGGCCCATGTTGCGCCAGCTGTGCTTGAACGCTTCGACGACCGGGGATTTGGGGATGGCAGCGCGCGCTTCCACGGTTTCGAAAGCCGGGGTTTCATTGACTTCGCGACGGATGATGTAGCCGGCGATCAGCACCACGGCGCTGAGCAGGAACGGAATCCGCCAGCCCCATGAGTTGAACGCTTCATCCGGCATGAAGTAGGCCAGGGGCAGGAAGATCGCCGCGGCGAAGATCTGTCCGGCCTGCACGCCCTGCAAGGTGAAACTGGCGTAGTAGCCTCGTCTGCCGAAGGGCGCATGTTCGAGAATCATCGAACTGGCCCCGGAGATTTCCCCCGCCACCGCGAAGCCCTGGATCAGGCGCAGTACCACCAGCATGGCCGGAGCCCAGAGGCCGACCTGACTGTAGGTGGGGAGCAGGCCCACGGCCATGGTGGCGAAACCCATCAGGAACATGCACAGCAGCAAGACATTCTTGCGGCCGCGCGTATCGCCCCAGTGGCCCAGGAAGAACGCACCGATGGGGCGGGCAACATAGCCCACGCCGTAGGTGGCCAGCGAGGCAACGATGGCGACCTTGGGGTCGGTGTTGGGGAAAAAGATCTGCGGGAAAATCAGCGCCGCGGCTTGGGCATAAATGAAGAAGTCGTAGTATTCCAGGGCGGAACCGACCCATCCGCTGGCGGTGGCCTTCTTGGTTTGCTGCGAGCCGTGCGATTCTGACTGAGCATGCGCCATGCTGTGTCTCCGTTGTTTTTATTATGAAGCATTGGAACCGTTGGCTTCGTTTCTACCCCCTGCAGGCAAGCTTGCGAGCGCGGAGGAGAGGCAAAACTAACTGGGTAGTTAATGTTTAGCAGTGGCGTCGAATGAGTGTCAATACGGCCGCACACGCGGGTTGCAGCGAGGATCCGTTCGTTCTGCGTGCAAGACTGCCCCAAGTGACTTCGTGTTTCAATCGAAAGTGGCGGTCTAGAGCGGTTCGCCCATGGCTGAGCGGCGCCTCGGCGGTCGCTCTCATTGCCTAGCTTGCTTGGTATTGTAGCCGCTGATCGCACACATTTGTTGGAGGTCCACAAGCGGCGCCAGCCGCGTCGACGGCGCCTGCAGCGTGCCAGATGCCCTGCGTTGAAACCGGACGCGGCTCGCGCCGCTGCTACAGGGGATCGCGAATCCCCACGAAATGCGTAACCACGCCGTGCACCCCCTGTAGCAGCGGCGC
>NZ_DJUS01000115.1:0-44894 GCF_002438365.1 Pseudomonas sp. UBA6276 | reverse complement strand
GCGTCGGCAGGCGACGCCCAGAATAAGGCCAAATCGAGAATCAAGTTGCCCATCCCGAATCCCCGCGAAATGTGTAACCACGTTGTGCGCGCCCCCTGTAGCAGCGGTGCAAGCCGCGTCGGCGGACGCCGCCGTGGGTCAGGCCAACTCCCGGACCAGGTTGCCCAGGGTCTGCATGGCCGCCAATTGCACCTTGTCCATCGGCGTGCCGTAATTCAGCCGGATGCAGTTGCCGAAACGGCCACTGGCCGAAAAGATCGGCCCCGGTGCGATGCTGATGCCTTGCGCCAGCGCGAGACGGAACAACTGCAGAGAGTCGACCCGCGGCGGCAGCTCGAGCCAGAGAAAATAACCGCCGTCGGGGCGACTTACTCGCGTCTCTTCGGGAAAGTACCGCGCGATCGCCGCCATCATCGCGTGCTGCTGACTTTGCAGCGCATCGCGCAACCGATGCAGATGGCGATCGTAACCACCGTGCTGCAGATAATCGGCGATCGCCGCCTGACCCGGTACCGACGCGCAGATCGAAGTCATGATCTTCAACCGCTCGACCTTCTGCGCAAAGCGTCCGGCGGCCACCCAGCCGATGCGGTAGCCCGGTGCCAGGCTCTTGGCGAACGAACCGCAATGCAGCACCCAGCCGTCGCGGTCATAGGCCTTGGCAGGGCGTGGCGCGTGCTGGCCGAAGTAAAGCTCGGCGTACACGTCGTCCTCGATCAAGGGCACCTGGTGCTGGTGCAACAACTCCACCAATTGACGCTTGCGTGCCTCGGGCATGCTCGCGCCGACCGGGTTCTGGAACGTTGGCATGCACCAGCAGGCCTTGATCGGCAGGCGTTGCAGGGCATTGGCCAGGGCATCCACATCGAGCCCCTCGCGCGGATGAGTGGGGATCTCCACGGCCTTGAGCTTGAGGCGCTCCAGCACTTGCAGGCAGGCATAGAAGGCCGGTGCCTCGATGGCCACCATGTCGCCCGGCTCGGTCACCGCCTGCAGGCACAGGTTCAATGCTTCCAGCGCGCCGTTGGTGATTAGCAACTCTTCGACCGGCAGGGTCATCCCGGCGATGTTGTAGCGCAAGGCGATCTGCCGGCGCAGTTCCGGACTGCCGGGGGACAGATCGGTCACCGTTTCGCGTGGATGCATGGCACGGCTGGTGCTGGCCAGGGAGCGGGACAGACGCGGCAGGGGAAACAGCTCTGGGCTGGGGAATGCCGAGCCCAGGGCGACCGTGTTCGGATCCTTGATCGAATCGAGGATGGAGAACACCAGTTCGCTGACGTCGACATCGGTCGACTCCGCCAGTGTCTGCGTTTCCACATGGGGTTCTTGCAGAGCACGCTCGGCCAGCGCATTGACGAAGTAACCCGAGCGGGGCCGGGCGCGGATCAGGCCTCGGCGTTCGAGCAGGTAGTAAGCCTGGAACACCGTCGAAGGACTTACGCCCTGGGTCTGGCTGGCATGACGCACTGAAGGTACGCGCTCATCGGGCTTGAGCACGCCGGTGCGGATCAGCTCGGCAATGTGGGCGGCAAATTTCTCGTAGCGTTTCATTACCGGCCTGGTGGTCTTGGGCAGGGCTGCACTATGCCACCTGGACGGCCCCGCGCACAGCCGACAGACGTGACGGGCACCGTCTGCCTGCTGTCCGCGATGTTTCAGCCTTGCAGAGGCACAGGGTCGGCCGGTGGGTCGCCAACCGGTGTGGGTGGTACCGTGGGTAGCACGGGCACGCCCTCGGGTTCGTCGCTTGGCGACGACGGTGGCAGGTTCGGCTGGTCGATGTTGGGATCGGGGGTTCCGGGTGGAAGTGGAAGGCTCATGGCGCTACCTCTGCAAAGTGAAGGACAAGGAGGAAGAGTAGTGCCTGCGGTGGACACCACGGCGCATCATTTGGCTCCCTGGCGAGGACGCTGAAGCTGCAAAAGCATATGAACTTTCCCACCCGGCCCGGCTCCGAACCTAAGCGATTGAAAAACCCGATTCACTTCACCGCTTGCACAAGCACAACAGCGTCCAGGCGACGCACAGGAGCAAGGCTCGATGACGGCTGATCAGACTATCCCGACGGACCAGAACGCGACCGATGCACAGACGCCAGACCATGTGCTGAGCCTGTCCCAGGCGCTGCTGCTGCCACGGATCGTGATCGAAGACACTCAGCCTGCCATCGACGGTGGGCAGTTCGCCGTCAAGGCCATCGTTGGCCAGACTGTTACGGTCAGCACCAAGGTCTATGCCGATGGCCACGACAAACTGGCCGTGGTTCTGCGCTGGCACGAGGCCGGCTCCGACACCTGGCACAGCACTAGCATGCGCGAACTGGGCAACGACAGCTGGGAAGCGGAACTGGTCATCGACAGCGTCGGCACCTATGCCTACTGTATCGATGCCTGGATCGACCAGTTCGCCAGCTACCGTTACGAGCTGGAAAAGAAATTCGCTGCCGGCGTCACCATCGAGCTCGAACTGGAAGAAGGTCGCCTGCACCTCGAACAAGCCGCCGCGCGCAGCCAGGACACCCTGGCTCGCCAGTTGCGTCAGCTTCACGATGAACTGCAGGGGCTGGATCAGGACGCCAAGGTTGCGCTGCTGTTGCAGCGTGATACCCAGGCGCTGATGTCCCTGGCCGATCATCGTGCCTTCCTGTGCACCAGCATCGAATTCCCCCTGGACGTGGAACGGGAACTGGCGCAGTTCGCCAGTTGGTACGAGCTGTTCCCGCGTTCGATCACCGACGACAAGGCGCGCCACGGCACCTTCAACGACGTGCACAGCCGTCTGCCGATGATTCGCGACATGAACTTCGACGTGCTGTATTTCCCGCCGATCCATCCGATCGGCCGTGCGCACCGCAAGGGCCCCAACAACTCCCTGACTGCAGGCCCGGACGATCCCGGCAGCCCGTACGCCATCGGCAGCGCCGAAGGCGGACACGAGGCCATTCACCCGCAATTGGGTACCCGCGAAGACTTCCGCGCACTGGTGGCCGCTGCTGCCGAGCACGGGCTGGAAATCGCCCTGGATTTCGCCATCCAGTGCTCGCAGGATCACCTCTGGCTCAAGGAGCATCCGGGCTGGTTCAGCTGGCGCCCGGATGGCACCATCCGCTACGCGGAAAATCCGCCGAAGAAATATCAGGACATCGTCAACGTCGACTTCTACGCGGCTGATGCCGTACCAGGTCTGTGGACCGAGCTGCGCGATGTGGTCTGGGGTTGGGTCGAGGAGGGCGTGAAGATCTTCCGCGTCGACAATCCGCACACCAAACCGCTGCCGTTCTGGCAATGGCTGATTGCCGATATCCGCAGCAAGGACCCAAGCGTGATGTTTCTGGCCGAGGCATTCACCAAGCCTGCGATGATGGCGCGCCTGGGCAAGGTCGGGTATTCCCAGAGCTACACCTACTTCACCTGGCGCAACACCAAGCCTGAGCTGACCACCTATTTCAACCAGTTGAACCAGGCACCCTGGGCTCACTGCTACCGGCCGAACTTCTTCGTCAATACGCCGGACATCAACCCGTTTTTCCTGCATGACAGCGGCCGCGCCGGGTTCCTCATCCGCGCCGCGCTGGCGACCATGGGCTCGGGCCTGTGGGGCATGTACTCGGGTTTCGAACTGTGTGAATCGGCGCCAATCCCCGGCAAGGAAGAGTACCTGGACTCGGAGAAATACGAGATCCGACCACGGGATTACACCGCGCCGGGCAACATCATTGCCGAGATTGCCCAGCTCAACCGTATCCGTCGTCAGAACCCGGCGCTGCAAACACATCTGGGCGTCGAGTTCTTTCAATGCTACAACGACAACATCCTGTATTTCGGCAAGCGCACGGCCGACCGCAGCAACTATGTACTGGTCGCGGTCAGCCTGGATCCGCACAACGTTCAGGAAGCCCATTTCGAGCTGCCGTTGTGGGAGCTGGGGCTGGACGACAATGCATCCACCAATGGCGAAGACCTGATGACCGGGCACCGCTGGACGTGGCATGGCAAGACCCAGTTCATGCGGATCGACCCCGGCTACCAGCCGTTCGGTATCTGGAGGCTCACGCGCGTCGAGGTGTGAATACTCGTCTCGCGCTGCACCCTCGCTGTACGTTGCACTCCTGGCCACACGTTGCAATCAATGTTGCCTAGCCGCACAAGACAGGGAAACAACAATGGCGAAAAAGCCTCGGTCGCAAGCGTTCATCGATGACCCGCTCTGGTACAAGGACGCGGTTATCTATCAGGTCCACGTCAAGTCGTTCTTCGACTCCGACAACGATGGCATCGGTGACTTTCCGGGGTTGATCGCCAAACTCGATTACATTGCCGATCTGGGCGTCAACACCATCTGGCTGTTGCCGTTCTACCCCTCGCCGCGTCGCGACGATGGCTATGACATTGCCGAGTACAAGGCCGTGCACCCGGACTACGGCACCCTGGCCGACGCCCGTCGCTTCATCAACGAGGCGCACAAGCGTGGCTTGCGAGTGATCACCGAACTGGTGATCAACCACACCTCCGACCAGCACCCCTGGTTCCAGCGTGCGCGCAAGGCCAAGAAGGGCTCCAAGGCGCGTGATTTCTATGTGTGGTCCGACAGTGACGAGAAATACGACGGCACGCGGATCATCTTTCTGGACACCGAAAAGTCCAACTGGACCTGGGATCCGGTGGCCGGTCAGTACTTCTGGCACCGGTTCTATTCCCATCAGCCCGACCTGAATTTCGACAATCCGCAGGTGATGAAAGCGGTCATCGATGTGATGCGCTACTGGTTGGACATGGGCATCGACGGCCTGCGCCTGGATGCCATTCCGTACCTGATCGAGCGTGACGGCACCAACAACGAGAACCTGGCCGAGACCCATCAGGTGCTCAAACAGATTCGTGCCGAGATCGATGCCAACTACCCCGATCGCATGCTGTTGGCCGAAGCCAATCAGTGGCCGGAAGATACCCAGCTATATTTCGGCGAGGCGAAGGGCGACGACGGCGACGAATGCCACATGGCCTTCCACTTCCCGCTGATGCCGCGCATGTACATGGCGCTGGCCCAGGAAGACCGGTTCCCGGTCACCGACATCCTGCGTCAGACCCCGGCGATCCCGGCCAATTGCCAATGGGCGATCTTTCTGCGCAACCACGATGAACTGACCCTGGAAATGGTCACCGATCGTGAACGTGACTACCTGTGGAACTACTACGCCGCCGACAGCCGGGCGCGGATCAATCTCGGCATTCGTCGTCGCCTGGCGCCGCTGCTGGAACGGGACCGCCGCCGCGTCGAGCTGCTCAACAGCCTGCTGTTGTCCATGCCCGGTACACCGACCCTGTATTACGGTGACGAAATCGGCATGGGCGACAACATCTACCTGGGCGATCGTGACGGCGTGCGCACGCCGATGCAGTGGTCGATCGACCGTAACGGCGGCTTCTCCCGCGCCGACCCGGCCAGCCTGGTATTGCCGCCGATCATGGATCCGCTGTATGGCTACCAGTCGGTCAACGTCGAGACCCAGGCCAACGATCCGCACTCGCTGCTCAACTGGACCCGGCGCATGCTCGCCGTGCGCCGCCAGCAGAAGGCATTCGGTCGGGGCAGTCTGACCATGCTCACGCCGACCAACCGACGCATTCTGGCCTACGTGCGCGAATACACAGGTAGCGATGGCAAGACCGAGATCGTGTTGTGTGTCGCCAACGTCTCGCGTGCCGCCCAAGCGGCTGAATTGGATCTGTCCCAGTACGCCGGCATGGTGCCGGTGGAAATGCTCGGTGGCAGCGCCTTCCCACCCATCGGTCAGCTGAATTTTCTGCTGACCTTGCCACCCTACGGCTTCTATTGGTTCCTGCTGGCCAGCGAAACCCAGATGCCGAGTTGGCACGTCGAACCGGCCCAAAGCATGCCTGACTTCCAGACCCTGGTGTTGAAACAACGGATGGAGGAGTTGCTCGACGAGCCGTCGCGCAGCACTCTGGAACACACGTCATTGATGCAGTACCTGCCCAAGCGCCGCTGGTTCGGTGGCAAGGACGTTGCCATCGACAACCTGCGCATCGCCTACGGCGTGCGCTTCGGCACCGCGCAGAATCCCGTGCTGTTCAGCGAGCTGGAAGTCACAGCCGGTGGGCAGACCAGCCGCTACCAGTTCCCGTTCGGCTTCATCCCCGAAGACCACAGCGGTTCGCCGCTGCCGTTGCAACTGGCGCTGTCGCGGGTTCGACGCGGCCGTGAAGTCGGCTTGATCACCGATGCGTTCGTGCTGGAAAGCTTCATCCATTCGGTGATCGAAGGGCTGCAGGTGCAGAAGACATTGTCCAGCGCCGAAGGCGAGATCCGCTTCCAGGCCACCGACCATCTGGCTGGGTTGAAGCTGGACCAGAGCTCGGTCATCCGCTACCTGTCGGCCGAGCAGTCCAACAGTTCGGTGGTGGTCGGCGGCAGCCTGGTGTTGAAGATGATTCGTCGCGTGAGTGGCGGCATTCACCCCGAGCTTGAGATGGGCGCTTACCTGACCGCTGCCGGCTACGCCAATATTTCGCCTCTGATGGGCTCGGTCAGCCGTGTGGATGCCAGCGGCACCCCGCACCTGTTGATGATTGCCCAGGGCTATCTGAACAATCAGGGCGACGCCTGGGAGTGGACACAGAACAACCTCGAACGCGCCATTCGCGATGAAATGGCCTTCGCCCATGCCGAGCAGGGCCAGCGCTACGACGCCTTGGGTGAACTGGCCGACTTTGCCGCCATGTTGGGCCAACGCCTGGGCGAGATGCACCTGGCCCTGGCCGCACCCGGTGCGCAGGCTGATTTCCTGGCCCGCGTGAGCACCGAGAAAGACGCTCAGAGCTGGACCGCGAGTATTTCCAGCCAAGTCGAACGGGCGCTGAACCTGCTCGAACAGCGTCGCGCCGATTTCGCCGAGCAGGATCAGGCCTTGGTGGCCGAACTGTTGAGCGAGCGCGAGACGCTGCTGGCCCATGTGCAGCAACTCAGCCAGCAGGCCATCGGTGGCTTGATCATGCGTGTGCATGGCGACCTGCACTTGGGTCAGATGCTGGTAGTGCAGGGCGATGCCTACCTGATCGACTTCGAAGGCGAGCCGGCTCGGCCCCTCGAAGAGCGTCGAGCCAAATACAGCCCTTACAAAGACGTCGGTGGTGTGTTGCGCTCCTTCGACTACGCGGCGGCCATGGCCGTGCGCAATGTGCAGAGCACGGACGCCTCCGACGAGGCGGCGCTGGCACGTCAGCGCGTGGCCAAGCGTTACCTGGCAGAAGCCCGTCAAGCCTTCATCGGCGCCTATGACCTGGCGACCCAGGCCGTGCCCCATCAGTGGCAGAACCCTGAGGGTGCCCGCGCTGCACTGGATTTGTTCAGCCTTGAAAAGGCTGCCTACGAGATCGCTTATGAAGCGGAGAATCGCCCGAGCTGGTTGGCCGTGCCCTTGCACGGACTGTTCGGGCTCTTGAGTACGAGGGAGAATAAGCAATGAGTGCGCACAGCGAACAGGGCAAGCGTGATGTTGGCGCGTTGCCGGCAAAAGCCGATATCGAGGCGCTGATCCGTGCCGATCATTCCGATCCGTTCTCGGTTCTGGGTGCCCACAGCGACGGTGGTACGGGTAGCTATATTCGTGCCTATCTGCCGACCGCATTGAGCGTACAGGTACTGGCCAAGGACGGTGGTCATCCGTTGACCACGCTCGACCAGGGCGATGTCCCTGGCCTGTTCACCGGCCACATCGAGCAAAGCCAGCCGTACCTGCTGCGCGTGCAGTGGGCCGGTGGTGTGCAGGTTAGTGAAGATCCCTACAGCTACGGCAACTTGCTGGGCGACATGGATATCTATCTGTTTGCCGAGGGCAAGCACCGCAACCTGGGCAGCGTATTCGGTGCGCAGTTCATCGAGATCGACGGTGTCCAGGGCACCCGCTTTGCCGTCTGGGCACCCAACGCCAAGCGCGTTTCGGTGGTCGGTGACTTCAACGTCTGGGATGGCCGTCGCCATCCGATGCGTCAGCGCTTTCCATCCGGGGTCTGGGAACTGTTCATCCCGGCGCTGCAACCGGGCGAACCGTACAAGTACGAAATTCTCGGGCAGCACGGCATCCTGCCGTTGAAGGCCGACCCCATTGCGCTGTGCACCGAGCTGCCGCCGTCGACCGCTTCGCGAGTGGCCAAGCCGATGCAGTTTGCCTGGGACGACGACGCCTGGCTCGACGCTCGTGGCGAACGCCACGCCATCGGTGCGCCACAGTCGATCTACGAGCTGCACGCCGGTTCGTGGATGTGCGAACTCGATGAAGCGGGTGAAGTGGTCCGTCCCTACAACTGGCACGAATTGGCCGAGCGCCTGATCCCCTACGTGCAGAAGATGGGGTTCACCCACATCGAACTGCTGCCGATCATGGAGCATCCGTTCGGTGGTTCGTGGGGCTACCAGCCGCTGTCGCAGTTCGCGCCGTCGGCTCGCTATGGCACACCGGAAGACTTCGCGGCATTCGTCAATGCCTGCCACAAAGCCGAAATCGGCGTGATCCTCGACTGGGTACCTGCGCATTTCCCGACCGACGAACACGGTCTGGCACGCTTCGATGGCACGGCGCTGTACGAGTACGACAACCCGCTGGAAGGCTTCCACCAGGATTGGAATACGCTGATCTATAACCTGGGCCGCACTGAAGTCCACGGTTTCATGATCGCGTCCGCGGTGCATTGGCTCAAGCACTTCCACATCGACGGCCTGCGTGTGGATGCCGTGGCGTCGATGCTGTACCGCGACTATTCACGCAAGGCCGGTGAGTGGATTCCCAATCAGTACGGCGGTCGGGAAAACCTGGAAACCATCGCTTTCCTGCGTCACCTCAACGACGTGGTGAAACAGGAAGCACCGGGCGCCATGGTGATTGCAGAAGAATCCACGGCATGGCCGGGTGTTACCCAGCCGACTCAAGAGGGTGGCCTGGGCTTCGACTACAAGTGGAACATGGGCTGGATGCACGACACGCTCAACTATATCCAGAACGACCCGATCCACCGGCCGCATCATCACAGCCAACTGAGCTTTGGTCTGGTGTATGCCTACTCCGAGCACTTCGTGCTGCCGATTTCCCATGACGAAGTGGTGCACGGCAAGCATTCGCTGATCGACAAGATGCCGGGCGACCGCTGGCAGCAATTCGCCAATCTGCGGGCCTACCTGACGTTCATGTGGACCCACCCCGGCAAGAAGCTGTTGTTCATGGGCTGCGAATTCGGCCAGTGGCGCGAGTGGAACCACGACCATCAGTTGGACTGGTACCTCACGCAGTATTCGGAGCACTCGGGTGTGCAGCAGTTGGTCGCCGACTTGAATCGGTTGTATCGCGAGGTCCCGGCTCTGCACCAGCAGGACTGCCAGCCTGAAGGCTTTCAGTGGATCATCGGTGATGACGCCACCAACAGCGTGTTTGCCTGGCTGCGCTGGAGCGCTAGCGGCGAGCCGGTACTGGTGGTCGCCAACTTCACCCCGGTGCCACGCGAGAGCTACACCGTGGGCATACCGTTCGGCGGTGAGTGGGAAGAGCTGCTCAACAGCGATGCGGAGCAATACGCCGGTTCCAACTATGGCAATGGCGGCAAGGTGTTTGCCAGCGAGGAGGGCAGCCATGGCCAGCCGCACTCGATCACCCTCAATCTGCCACCGCTGGGCGTGCTGATCCTGCGTCCTACCCGAGCCGATATCCAGGGTTGATGCCAACGAAAAGGGGCTTCTTCAAGAAGCTCCTTTTTTTATCGGCTGCACACGCGGCCTGCTGCGCTATCAAACCTGCGCTAACAAGTCTGTGCTAATCAGCGCAACCCCTCGTGCTGTGCCACGGTGGTCGGTTCCAGACTCCACAGTTCCAGCAGAAAGTCGCCTTCCTTGTGCTCTATCAGCCGATGCATACCGAGTTCGGCCTGCAGCTGGGCGTGTACCTGCTCGGCCGTCTGCGGGGCGCCTTCGATGGTTGCCAGCCAGTGGCAGGCCACCAGTTGGCCGCCGGGTTTGAGTGAGCGCCGAACCCGTTCGATGACCTGGCTGAAGTCGGTGCGATTCAGGTAGTAACCCAATTCGTTGAGCACGATCAGGTCGAAGCGTTCGCTTGGCCAGTCGGCGGGCAGGGCTGCTTGCCTGGCGTGGGCATGATCCAGCTCGTGCAAGCGCGCCTGGGTCAGGCCGACCGCACGGGCGTTCATGTCGCAGCTGAGCAGGTAGTCGCAGCGGGTCGACAGGGCCAGGCTGGTTTCTCCGTTGGCGCAGCCTGGCTCGAAGATGGCGCCATAGTGCTCCTGCGGCAGGCAGGCCAGCAGCAGGGCACGCTTGCGTCGTTCGTACCAGCGATGGCGCATCGCCCAGGGGTCGTCATTGCCATCATAGAGCTTGTCGAAATACTGGTTGTCGACGCTGTCTGCACTCATAGAAAGACGACCTCGAACGGCTGCAGCAGCCGCTCCAATACATAGGGTGGAAGAACCGGTGCCAGACCGATCTGCGGGTCGCCTTCCAGCTGGCTGGCAAAGGCGTGGGCGGCGTGGCTCTTGCGCGCCACCATGTTTTTGTCCAGCGGCAGCTTGCGCGCGCGTTCCCAAGGAATCCGGTCATCTTCGGGCTTCGCCCAATGCCAGGTCCAGATCGGCAGCTCGTGGTGAACCGCTCCGACCGCTGCTGCGGCCGTCGCGCCCGCGCGGCCACTGGCCTCGTGGTCGGTGTGGCCATCGTTGCACCAGGTGCTGAACACGACATCGTTGGGCTTGAGATAGCGTTGGATGAAGTCCGTGAGCCGTTGTTCGTCACGGGCCACACCGCTGTCGGCAAAACCGCCGCGGATCCACTGCAGGCTGTGCAGGGGCAAGCCCAGTCTGCGCAGCGCCTCGTTGCTCTCCTGCGGGCGTACGGCGCTCAGGCGTTCGGCCGTCCAGGTCTGCGATCCGGGGTGACTGGCGCTGCCGTCGGTGACGGAGATGATCAGGATCGGCCGTTCCAACTGCGCCAGCAATTGCAGCAGCCCGC
The DNA here is from genome assembly GCF_002438365.1 of Pseudomonas sp. UBA6276. NCBI lineage: Bacteria > Pseudomonadati > Pseudomonadota > Gammaproteobacteria > Pseudomonadales > Pseudomonadaceae > Pseudomonas > Pseudomonas sp. UBA6276. The sequence continues at coordinate 33,866 of NZ_DJUS01000115.1, read as the reverse complement.
CGCAGCCGAGCACTTCGTCGTCGGGGTGCGGGGCGATGATCACCGCTCGTGAACCGGCAGGAACCAGGGTCTGGGCATCGATCAGCGGCAATTCGGCCAGATGCCTGGAGCTGCGCCAGGCCTGCAGGGGCGTACCCTGGCCTACGATAGGGTTCTCTTTCATAAACTCCAGGTCCGCGTCGTGGGGGCGCCAAGCAATTGGCCAAGCGCGGCCAGGTCGCGTTCGGCATGGCTCTGTCGCAGGTACACCGGCAGATCGGCGATCAACCGGGCGAAATGAGGATCCTTGCAATACGGGCCGGCACCCATGGCCCGGCCAACGTGACTGATGACGGTTTCTGCGGTCTCTTCGGCCACCGCACGGCACAGCCGCGCCGAATGCTCGAAAGGGCCGTCGGGCTGTTGATCGGCTGCATTGGCTGCTTGGCGCAACACGGCGATGCAAGCGCCCAGCGCACGATCCACCGCGCCCAGGTGAGCCAAGGCGTGGGGATCGGGACGGGCGTGACAATGCTGGGCCAGGTGGCGTGCCAGTTCACGGGCAGCACCGAACCAGCACGCGGCGATACCGATCCCGCCCAGCCAGAACCCCGGTCGGCTCAGGTAGCCCCCAGCCGGTCCGACATACCAGCCTTCGGCATTTTCCAGCAGGATTTCGACGCTGCCGGTGTTGGCCATGCCTACCGCATGCCAGCCGTCGTCGGTGACGCACAGGTTGGGCTGATCCATCGGCACGGCGACCAACTGCTGCTGGCCGTCGTCATCCCAGGCGGTCAGCAGGCCATGAGTGACGACGCCGGCGCCAGAGCACCAGGCCTTGCGGCCACTGAGCACCGCACGATCGCCCTCGCGCCGGACCATCACCCGGGCCTGGGGCGGCTCCGATGCCCAGGTGCCCCAGATCGAGCCTTCCGGCACAGACTGTGCGCGTAGCTCCTGCATGATTGCCAGGGCGTCGGTATGCCCCTCATACAGCTTGCACAAGCCCAGGTCATGCCCGGCCACGGCGGCCAGGCATTGCCAACGTTGCAACGTGTCGCCACCGGCCGGCAGCGGCAGGCTGTCCAGGCCCAGGCTGCACAGGCGTCGCATTTCCTTGCCCAGCGCTGCGGTGTCGGCGTAGCCCTGTGGTGGGCGGGTCAGCGCTTCGATCAGGGTCGGCTTCATTCTTCGAGGTCCCGGTGCAGTTCGAACATCAGCATCGAGCGACCGGTTACCAGGAATTCGCTGCCGAACTCCAGACGCTCATGCTCGCCCAGCTCCGGGCGGTTGGTGTCGATGCGACAGTTCCAGTACTCGCCTTCCGGCACTTGAGGCAGGATGAAATTGACCACGTCGTGGTGAGCGTTGACGATCAGCAGCAAGGTGGCATCGGCCCCCGGCTTGCGAATGCCGCTGGGCTGCGCACGGCCATCGAGCATCATGCCCAGGCAGCGGCCGTTGGGGTCTTCCCATTGCTCGGCGGTCATTTCGTTGCCCAACGGGTCCAGCCAGGTGACGTCCTTGACGCCGATCGCTTCGTTGTATTCACCCACCAGGAAGCGGTTGCGACGCAGGATCGGGTAGCTGTTGCGCAGCTTCACCAGGCGCTTGACGAAGCGCAGCAGGCCTTTGCCTTCCTCGTCCAGTTCCCAGTTGATCCAGCCGATCTCGCTGTCCTGGCAATAGGCATTGTTGTTGCCGCCCTGGGTCCGCGAAAACTCGTCGCCGGCGACGATCATCGGTGTGCCCTGGGAGAACAGCAGGGTGGTGAAGAAGTTGCGCATCTGGCGCAGGCGCAGCTCGACGATTTCCGGGTCATCGCTGGGGCCTTCGACGCCGTGGTTCCAGGAGACGTTGTTGCTAGTGCCGTCCTGGTTGTCTTCCTCGTTCTCTTCGTTGTGCTTGTCGTTGTACGACACCAGATCGCGAAGGGTGAAGCCGTCGTGGGCGGTGATGAAATTCACCGAAGAATACGGGCGGCGGCCACGCTGGTTGAACATGTCGCCGGAGCCGGTCATTCGTGCGGCGAAGTCCGCAAGCTGGCCGTCGTCGCCTTTCCAGAACGCCCGCACGGTGTCGCGGAAGCGATCGTTCCATTCGGCCCAGCCGGGGGCGAAACCGCCCACCTGGTAGCCGCCGGGGCCGCAGTCCCACGGTTCGGCGATGAGCTTGACCGTGCGCAGCACCGGGTCCTGACGACAGGCAACGAGGAAGCTGTGGCGTTCGGAGAAACCGTCGTGGTAGCGCCCCAGAATGGTCGCCAGGTCGAAGCGGAAGCCGTCGACGTGCATCTCCGACGCCCAGTAGCGCAGCGAGTCGGTGACCATCTGCAGCACGCAGGGGTGGCTCAGGTCCAGGGTGTTGCCGGTGCCCGAGTCATTGATGTAATAGCGCTTGTTCTCCGGCATCAGGCGGTAGTAGGAGGCGTTGTCGATACCGCGCATCGACAGGGTCGGGCCTTGCTCGTTGCCTTCGGCGGTGTGGTTGTAGACCACGTCGAGAATCACTTCCAGGCCGGCCTTGTGGAAGCGCGAGACCATGACCTTGAACTCGCCGATCGACGAACCCGCCATGTAGCGCGCATGGGGCGCAAAGAAGCCCAGGGTGTTGTAGCCCCAGAAGTTGTGCAGGCCCTTTTCCAGCAGATGATTGTCATCCAGGAAATAATGGACTGGCATCAGCTCTACCGACGTCACACCCAGGGAACGGATGTATTCCACTACATCGTTTTCGTGGAAGGCAGCGAAGGTGCCGCGCTCGGTTTCACGCACCGAAGGATGACGCATGGTGAAGCCGCGTACATGGGTTTCGTAGAAAATGGTCTTTTCCCACGGCACGTTCGGCTTGGCCGTACTGCCCCAGGTGAAGGCCGGGTCGATCACTCGGCAGCGTGGCATGAACGGCGCGCTGTCGCGCTCGTCGAACGAAAGATCGCCGTCTTCGTGGCCGACGATATAGCCGAACAGTGCATCGTCCCACTTCAGCTCGCCGGAAATCTGCTTGGCATAGGGGTCGATCAGCAGCTTGTTGGCATTGAAACGGTGGCCGTTTGCAGGGTCATACGGACCGTGCACACGGTAGCCATACAGAGTGCCCGGGCGCGCATCGGGCAGATAGCCGTGCCAGATCTCGTTGGTGAATTCAGGCAACGCGATACGTTCGATCTCTTCCACGCCATCGGCGTCGAACAGGCACAGCTCGACTTTGGTAGCGTTGGCCGAAAAAATTGCAAAGTTGACGCCCGACCCATCCCAGGTCGCGCCCAATGGGTACGGCAAGCCCTCGCTCACACGGCTGGCGGGACGTTCCTGGCTCGACGCACTGTCATTCATTGATTGATCAGACATGATCAAACACTCCGGAAATAGGTTGAGCCTGAGCTCTTGGGTAGACGACCAAAACGGTCTATTGATAGAAGCGCGCGCCGCGCAACAGTTCAGGATATTTTTCAGCCTTGCGTTGTGCCTTTGGCTGCAAGCCACGATCTGCGATTGAACGCACGGATGCCACAGTGCTCTTAGAACAAGCTTTGCAAGAAGGAAGAGCGCAAGCGCCCTTGAAGACAATGAGTTGACCCAATGCGTATCCTGTTGATAGAAGACGATCCAATTTTGGCGCTGTTGGCCGAGATAGCGCTGGAGGAAGATGGCCACGAGATCATCGGCCCCGCGTATGACGTGGCCGGAGCGCTGTTGCTGGCGCAGACCCATGGCATCGACATTGCATTCGTCGACATCAACCTGGACGGTCATGACGAGGGCGTAGGCTTGGCGCAGACGCTCTACGAACAGTTCAATATCCATTCGCTGTTCGTCAGTGGCCAGATCGACGTGGCCAAGGCCAACAGCGGCTACGCGCTCGGGCTGTTGTCCAAGCCCTACAGCCCCAATGACCTGTCACGCAGCGCCCACATCGTGCATGCGCTGGTTCAAGGTGAACTGCCCTTGAACCGACCGCTGCCAGTGCCCTTGAAGCTCTTTACCGAATCGCGCGGCCTATATGGAAAGAAACATGAGTGAACCCACGGATGTCTTGCGCCCTGGAACAGGATTGGGTGAAACCGAGTTCCGCGAGTTGGCCGACAACGCGCCGGTCCTGATCTGGCGTGCCGGTGTCGACAAGCAGTGCGACTGGTTCAACAAACCCTGGCTCGACTTCACCGGCAAGACGCAGAAGCAGCTCTGCGGATACGGCTGGAGCGACGACGTGCATCCCGACGATCTGGATCTTTGCACCCGCAATTATGAACAGGCGTTCGATGCCCGAGTGTCCTTCAGCACGCCTTACCGCCTACGCCGACACGACGGCTGCTACCGCTGGTTCCTCGACCACGGCGCACCGTTCTACCGCCAGGGCGAATTCGCCGGTTACTTCGGCAGCTGCACCGACATCACCGCACAGAAAGAACTCGAGGCCCATCAGGACGTGCTGGTCTCCGAGCTCAATCACCGGGTCAAGAACAACCTGCAACTGATCATCGCCTTCTTGCAGATGTCCAAGCTACGCGCCCAGGGCGACGAAGCGCGGCAACTGCTCGAATCGGCCATTGCGCGCATTCAGGGCGTTGGTACGGTGCAGGCCGAATTGTATCGCAGCGCTTCGGGCACCGTAGACCTGGCCCATTACCTGCCGCACTTGATCAGGGCGTCGATCGAAGCCGAAGGCAATGACCGCATCCATTTCAGTGTTGACGCCGACAGCGCCTATGCGCCTTTCAAACTGGCATCGGACCTGGGCCTGATCGTCAATGAACTGGTCGCCAATGCGATCCGCCACGGCAGCCAGCCCACCACGCAGATCCAGTTTTCACTCAAGCGCCTGCCCAGCGGCGAGCTGCAACTCAAGGTACGCGACCGTGGCCAGGGCTTCACCGCAACCCAGCTCAGCGATGCCGGGGCCGCGGCGCCCAAGCTCAGTGGCCAGGGCCTGATCGGCGCACTGGCCAAACGCTGCGGCGCAGTCCTGCACCGCAGCAACGCGGGCGGCGCCGTGGTGACGTTGACCTTGCCGCATCCCTAGCCTGCGCCGTTGACCTCGTCGTGGTGTTTAGTGCTTCAAGCCCAATCAGCATGACCGACCAGGTGGATGAATCCGGCATCGCCTTGTGTCAGTCCAGCAGACTCCTCGGAGTTGGCGATAGTGAATGCGACCTGTCCACGGCTCGTACCTGCGTCCAGCAAGTTGACCCAATGGGCGAGACCTCCAGCGTCGCTGCCTCTGTCGAGGACATTGTGATACAGCTTTTCGACAAAGGCTGCATTGCTGGCATTGGGCAGGCTTTGGGAGAATTCGGCAGATTGCACAAAACCATCCGCAACCTGGGCACCGGCTCCGCCTGAGGCGCTCTGGGAAAGCCAGGACTTCAGGCCTTCGATGTCGGGGGCACGACCCAGAATGGTATACAGACGACCAATGCTTGCCTGCGCCGAGTCGAGAACGAACAGTTCGCGATCTGTGAAATCGAGAACATTGAAGCCATTCAGGTCGAAGTGCGCAGCAGCTCCCGTCGCACGACTGACCGATAGGGTGTCGTTGTCGAGCGCGCTGATCGTGTAGGCCGATGCAGCGTCGTTGAAAATAAAGGTGTCGATACCGGCCTTGCCAGCCAGGTGCGAAACCGCATGACTGTCGAGGATGACCTCCTGCTCACTGATCTGATCATCACCCGCCGTGCCGGTGGCAACCCCCTTACCCACTGCCATATCCAGAGTGTTCCAGGCGTTATGAGCCACGATCCTGATGAACCCCGTCTCGCCCTCGGAGAGGTCATGGCTCTCGCGCGAATTCAGGAAGCCATCAGCGACCGTTGCTCGACTCACACCCGCCTGCAGCAGAGCGTTCCAGGACGACACACCTGATGCTTCACCTGTGCGATGCAATACAGTCTGATAGAGATCAAGGACAAAATCCTTGTCACCCAGCAAGCTGTAGCGCTGCATCGCTTCGGTGGAATTCAGAAAGGCATCGCGAATCTCTGCATCCGAAGTGCCCATCGCCTGCTGCGTCAGCCAGTGATTCAAACCCTGATAATCGGGCGTCCGACCGAACAGTGAGTAGAGCCTGGCAACGTCGGCCTGATCCTCGGTGAGCGCGATGTGATGTGTATCCATCCCGAAACTCAACGAAACAGTGGCGTCACTCTCGGTGTTGAAGGCGCCATACCGGCTGCGAAAAGCCATGAGCAGCTCGTCAAGATTGGCAGTGCGGTCGCTGAAAGCCAGCTTTTCGACGCTTGAAAGTGTGTCCACATCGAACGTTTGCGCATCATGAACGCTGAGGGTGCCATCACTCACGAGCGCGGCATCGTAGGTTGCGAAGTAGCGCGCGCCCGTTTGGCCATACACAGCGGTGTCGATGCCGTTGCCGCCGTTGAGGATATCCGAGCCCGACCCACCCACCAGCCGATCGTCGCCATCGCCGCCCTGCAACTGGTCGTTGCCTGCGCCCCCATCGAGAACGTTGTCACCGGCATTGCCAATCAGCGTATCCGCGCCTGCACCGGTGATGGCGCTCTCGATCACCGTACCGCGCGCGATGGCGACATTCGATAAACCGCCGTATACGCTGGAAAACGCTTCACTTCTCAAATCGATCGTCTGAGCCCCGCCATAGGCGCTGACATCGATTCTGTCGTTGCCGCCTGAATCGTAGATCGTGCCCACCAGGCCAGGCACGAAGACGGTTCCGGCCTTGATGTCAGCGTTGTTCAAACGGTAGGTATCGTCACCCGTGCGGGTAGCGGCGGTGCCGTACAGCGACTGGATGGCGACGATATCCGCCAGCATCGGCGTGACGACATAGCCGAAAGAGGCATTGGAATAGGTATTCTCGTCCTGACTGAAATAGGACATCACCGAGTATTTCCAGCTGTCCTCTTGATAGAAGGCATTGTTGGGAAAGGACGCGCTGCCGTTGTAGTTGCCCGCATGGCCCAACCCCAGCGCGTGACCGATTTCATGAATGTAGGTTTGCACATAATACCAACCGTAATTCACCCAATCGGAAGCGATGTTGACGCTGCTGTCCGAGATGATGCTCCCTGCATAATTGGAATTGGCGTACGCGCCGCTTTTGTTTTCGCTGAAATTGATCGCACCAGCAGCGGTGGTTTCCACAAACTTGAGGCCACTGACGTTGGTCCAGGTCTGCAGCGCATATTTGGCAACAGTCTGAGCGTTTGCGCTCAAACGGGTCAGGTTGACGGTGAGCGAGTCACCAGCGTGGACATTGAAATGATGCTGGGAGCCGCCGTAAACGTCGCGCCAAAAGCCATCGGTCAGGTAGTTGGCCTGCTGGTCCAGCGTCAGGTGCTCAAGTTTAGCCTGGCTGATGGCTGTGTGTTTACTTACCTCTTGGCCGATCACTCCTTGGGCCCAGAGTTGGGTGAGTGAATCGCACATCGAACACATGTAGAAACTCCGGGGCGAGGCAGGCCTTGCCAAGTCAATGACACAAGAATCAGGTATGAATGGGTGATGAGTTCAAGCCGCTGAGCACGCTCTGAAAGCAGGCGTCATGACCTTCACGCACGTCCGACCCGCCTTGGTCTTGACGAGGGTGCTGCTCTTCGGGAAGGCACGGCAAGGCGCGGTCGAAGACCTTCAACGCCTATTCCTGACGACGTTATCGGCATGTTGTCCGGCGACTGAAGCGATTTTTCCAGGAGTCGACCAAATACATCTGGGAGAAGCTTGGGAAAGCGCTCTGGCGGGTCAGGCGCTGTCAGCAGGTTGGACTGGGAGCTGTCACGCCCCCTTTTCTGTGAGTGCTGCGGCCCTACAACGGGCTGCCTTCATCGGTCTTGATCAGCCCGGCCAGAATGTCGCTGCCATCGCTCTCTGCAAGCTGTGCATACCATTCCCGGGTTTCGTCAGGCATTTCGCCGTGGATGATTGCCGCCCGTTTGCGCGCCTTGGTCACCAGGCTAGCCACCCGATCAGCTCGCGCCGACTCATAGGCTGCCAGCGCAGCCGTCGGCGTGCGTTCGCGTTCGATGCAGCGGGCGAGCACCCAGGCATCCTCCATGGCCTGGCAACCGCCCTGCCCTATGTTCGGCGTCATGGCATGGGCCGCATCGCCCAGCAGGGCGACCCGTGTACTGACCAGATGGGGTACTCGCGCGGTGTCGTGGATTTCCACACGGGCCACGGCTGCGGGGTCCAGGCGCTGCAAAAGACGCTGAACCGGCTCGGGCCATTGCGCGAAATGCTGCTCCAGTTCCGCGCGATAGTGCTCACGAACGTTCGGTGTGCCGGCTGGCAACGGCACGTCGAAGAAGAAATACAGTTCATCGTTGCCCATGGGCATCAATGACACCCGCTTGTGCTCACCCACGTACTGAACCCATTCATCGGCAGGCGCCAGGTCCGGCGACGCCTTGATCCGGCCGTTCCAGTTGACGTAGCCACAATAGCGTCGGGGAACCGGCTCCCCGGCAATGGTATCGCGCAGCAACGAATGGGTACCGTTGGCAGCGATCAACAGATCGGCCGTTACCGTTTCACCCGTCGACAACCTGACCTGCACGTCCGTCTCGTTTTCCTCATAGTCCACGCACGCCACGCCTAGCGTCACGTTCTGCATCCCGACCGCTTCCAGCAAAATGTTTTGCAAACGCGCCCTGGCGATGGGAAACGCCCGGCGTCGAGCGTAGGTGTACAAGGGCTGCAGGTCGAACCGCGTGAGCAAGTGGTCCTGATGATCGCTGTAGCTCATGCTCTGCATGTGCCCGCCAGCCTGCTCGATGGAGTCGCCCAGGCCAAGCGCATCCAGCACGCGGACACCGTTGGGCCAGATGGAAATCGCTGCGCCGACGGGGGCGAGTTCTGCCGCACGCTCGTAGAGGTGCACCTGATGGCCGGCCTGCTGCAAGGCTGCAGCTGCGGTCAAGCCGCCCATGCCGGCGCCGGCAATGACGATGTTCAAGGATTCCATGGTCTCTCCGCTGAGATCGGGTTTGCCAATCACCGTGCAAAAAGCTGACCAAGTGATCAGGAACCGTCAATAGCGTAAATCACGCCTGCCGGTGCAGCGAAGGCGGCCCATGATCGGCGTCAAACCAGTGCGGCATTGTTGAATGCGCACCGGTTTGTAGCATCGAGACTCAACGCAAAAGGTTGTTCTTTGCCAGGTTCACCAGCTCCTTGGCGCGCCCGTCAAGCACCGCGCGCATCATGAACAAGCCAAAGCCCTTGACGTTGGCCGCGGTGATTTCCGGCGGCATGATCAGCTCCTGACGTTCGCTGACCACGTCCACCAGCACCGGTCCATCGTGCTCGAACGCTTCGACCAGGGCCGCGCGCAGATCCTGCGGCTTCTCCACGCGAATACCCTTGATGCCCATGCCTTGGGCGAACGTGGCGAAGTTGGGGTTCTTCAGCTCGCAGCCAACGTCCACCAGACCACTGGCCTTCATTTCCATCTCAACGAAGCCCAAGGTGCCATTGTTGAGCACGATCACCTTCACCGGCAGGTTGGCCTGGCTCAGGGTCAGGAAGTCCCCCATCATCATGCTGAAGCCGCCATCCCCGGACATCGACACCACCTGACGCTGCGGGTAAGCCGCCTGCGCACCGATGGCCTGCAACATGGCATTGGCCATCGAACCGTGGTTGAACGAGCCGATCAGACGGCGCTTGCCGTTCATCTTCAGGTAGCGCGCGGCCCAGGCCGTGGGCGTACCCACGTCGCAGGTGAACACAGCGTCCTCGGCTGCCAGCTCACTGACCAGTCGGCTGACGTATTGCGGATGGATGATGGTGCTGTTCGGACCGCTCTCGGCGAGGTCGTCGAGGCCCTTGCGCGCGCTGTCGTAGTCCGCCAGCGCCTTGTTCAAGTGCATGGTGTCCGTGCGCTCCTCCAGCCGTGGCAACAGTTGCTGCACGGTGTGCTTGATATCACCGATCAAGCCGATGGCCAGCGGGCAACGGTTGCCCAAGGCTTCAGGCTGCAGGTCGATCTGAGCGATGCGCGAATGTTCGGGAAAGAACTGCCGATAAGGGAAGTTGGTACCCAGCATCAACAGGGTGTCGCACTCTTTCATGGCATTGAAGCCGGAGGCGAAGCCGATCAAACCAGTCATGCCCACATCGTAGGGGTTGTCGTACTCCAGATGTTCCTTGCCACGCAGCGCATGCACGATCGGCGCCTTGAGTTGCTTGGCCAGGGCGACGACTTCCCTGTGGGCGCCTGCGCAGCCAGCACCGCACAGCAGCGTCACGCGCTTGCCGCCGTTGAGAAACTGGGCGAGTTCATCGATCTGGGCGGGCTCGGGCACCACGACCGGCTTCGGTGGTGCGATCCACTGGCTCACCGTAGCTTCAAGTGGGCTCAATGCCACGTCACCCGGAATCACCACCACCGCCACACCGCGGCGACTGATCGCCACGCGCATGGCGCGCTCGAGAATCTGCGGCAATTGCTCGGCACGCGACACCAGCTCGACATAGTGGCTGCAGTCCTTGAACAGTGATTCCGGGTGGGTCGCCTGAAAGTAGTCGATACCGATTTCACTGCTGGGGATGTGCGCCGCGATGGCCAGCACCGGCACACCGCTGCGGTGGCAATCGAACAGGCCATTGATCAAGTGCAGGTTGCCCGGGCCACAGCTGCCGGCACACACCGCCAGTTCACCGGTAAGGTGAGCTTCGCCACCGGCAGCGAACGCACCGGCTTCTTCGTTGCGCATGTGTATCCAGTCCAATCCGCCCAGACGACGCATCGAATCGGTAAAACCATTCAATGAATCGCCGACGACGCCATAGACGCGCTTGACGCCGGCTTGCTTGAGAGTATTGACCATGAAATCGGCTGCGGTAGGCATTCGGCGCTCCTTCGAAATATAAGTTCAAGGATCTGAGTGCCGGGCTGCCGACGGTGTTCCAACCGATTTATTAACAAAAAGATAGGTTGGGGGTTCGCTGATGTCTAAGCGCAGACCTTTAAGCTCGGCTTCTAAAGGGCAGCCGCGCTGAGCGAGAGAGGTGTTCAAATGCAAGAAGGCCCGACGGATGCCGGGCCTTCTTAATAAGCGTTAGCGAAAGCTTGAACGAACTATCAGTTCAGCAATTCCGCTGGCACGGTGCCGCCGTTTTCGGCGAGCTTTTTCATCACAGCCGAATGCAACCAGGTGTTCATGGCCGCGGAGTCATCGGTCGAACCGGTGTAGTGCAATTCTTCGGCAAGTTCCTTGCGAGCGGTCAGACTGCTGTCCAGACCCAGCAGTTTCAGCAAATCGACGATCGAAGTTCGCCAGTTCAGCGTCTCGCCGTGATTGGCGGCCAGCGCTTCGAGTTTTTGAGCGACATCCACCTGGGTAATCGGCGCAGCCGAAGGCTGGTTGGTCACGGTGGTGGTTGGCGAGGCACCTGGCGCCGGGGCGGCAGGGGTTTGCGTAGAAGCGTCTGCGTCCGGAACCGCGTGCTTGCCGATACCCAGTTTCTCGAGGATGCTGCTAAAAAAGCTCATTTCGTATCTCCAGATTTCTTGGCTGCTGCCGTGGATTCGACAGCCTACTTAAGACCTGACCCCCCGGGTTGCCGAAAAGTTTTATCGAATCGGCGACATTCCCCACACTCACCCTCCTAGAGAGGTGAATTAAAGTGTTAAAACACGTTATTTAGTTGTGGCGTGAATGCGCGTACTGCGCCAGAATCCTTCCTCGATACCTTTACCGTTCTTATCCACGATCCATACCACGATCCATGCCTGGGGATACCAATGTCCAAACTTGCTGAATACCGTCAACTCGAACGTCATCTGGCCGAACAACTTGCCGCACTCGAAGCCATGAAAGGCGACAAGGGTCTGGAACAGGAAATCGAGTTCGAAACCAAGTTGCGTGCGTTGTTGGGCGAATACAATAAAAGCCTCAAGGACATCGTTTCCATTCTCGATCCGCAGCATGGCGGCAAATCGACCAAGGCCCCTGCCGCACCCGAGAAGGCAACCCGCAAGCCGCGCTCCTTGAAGACCTACAAAAACCCGCATTCGGGTGAAGTCGTCGAAACCAAGGGCGGCAATCACAAGACGCTGAAAGAATGGAAAGCCGAATACGGTTCCGACACCGTCGAAAGCTGGTTGAGCTAAGCACACCCACCGGCAAGCGGGACCACGCGGCCCGCTTGCCGGACTGCCCCTTCCCTTCCGATACCCTCCCTTCCGAAGATTGCCGATGTATCCCACCACGCCCGATGGACGCTATTTCGTAGTACGCGGTCGACTCTGGCGCTGCAGCAATCCTGCCCTTCCCGAAAACGTGCGCCAGCATTGGGTCAACGCGCTGATGGATGCCCGGCGAGCCGTCAAGGCTGCCAAACACGCCGAAGATCCCCAGGCGCTGAAACAGGCGCGTGCGCAGGTCGACGCTGCCAAGCAGGCCTTGGGCGAACGGGGCGAAGTGTGGTGGACCGACGGCAGCGCCGACATGAATCGACGCATGGCGCGCAACACCGTTTATGCAGATTGGTACGCGGGGCTGGATGAGGCATCGCTGAAGTAGCGCGCCACGGCAAGGCTGGACCGCGCCGAGACTACCCCGGCGCGGCATACAGCGATCAAACGCTGACGGTGGGTACGCCATCCATCAGCTTTTCCAGGGTGATCGGCAAGTTGCGCACCCGCTTGCCCGTGGCATGGTAGACCGCATTGGCCACCGCCGCCGCCAGCCCGGTCACACCAATCTCACCGACCCCACGTGCACCGTACTCGTTGAGGTTGTAGTCCGGGTAATCGAGCAGAATCACATCGATCTCCGGCTGGTCGGCATGCACCGGCACTACATATTCGGCATAGTTGTTGTTCACCGGCATGCCATTGCGCTCGTCGTAGTCGGTGGACTCGAACAACGCCATGCCGATGGCCATGACGATCGCCCCTTCGACCTGATTACGCGCGGTCTTGCCGTTGATGACCTTGCCGACGTCGATGGCGCTGACCACACGAGACACCCACAGGCGCGAGATGCCCGGATCCCAGCGAACCTCGACGAAATGCGCGCCGAACGAACTGAAAGCGTGCTTCTTGGTGTCGGCCATGCCGGTATGGGCCTCACCCTCGGCACTGGCGATCTTGAGCTTCTTCAGCACTTCGGCGAATTCCAGGCTGGTCGAGCCATCCTGCAGACGACCGTTGCTCACCGTGATCGCTTCCGCCTTGGCATTGGGCAGCCCACCCTCCTCGGAAGCGGCAAAGCTCTTGAGTTGGGTAAGCGCTGCACGGGTGGCCTCGGCCACAGCGGGCAGTGCGCTGGCCGTCATCCAGGAGCCGCCGGAGACCGGCGCGGGTGGGTAGGACGAATTACCCAGCTCCACCGTGATCCTGTCCAAAGGCAGACCGGTAATGTCGCTGACGCACTGGGCAAGCACCGTGTAGGTACCGGTGCCGATGTCCTGGCCACCGCAATACACCACGGCACGGCCGTCGGCCGTCAGCGAAACCCGTGCTTCGCAGGGCGTGCGGAAGGCATCCCAGTTGCACTGTGCCATGCCGTAGCCGACGATTTCATGGCCATCGCGCATGCTGCCGATACCGGGCTTGCGATTGGCCCAGCCAAAACGCTCCGCACCTTGAGCCAAGGCTTCGCGCAAATGGTTGCCCGACCAGGGCAGGTTTTCCTGCTCGTTCTGCTCGGCCCAGTTCAACTGACGGAACGCCAGCGGGTCCATCTTGCAGCGCTCGGCCAGCTCGTCGATGGCCGACTCCAGCGCAAACAGACCGGGTGCTGCACCCGGCGCACGCATCGAGGTCGGTGCCCCGCGGTTGACCTGGACCGTGCCGTGGGTGACCTCGACATTGGCACACGAATACAGGCTGGCGCTCATGCCCCCGCAGTTTTCGACGTACTGGTCGCCGATGCCGGTGGTGTTGAGCGATTCATGCCGCAGCGACACCAGCTTGCCCTTGCCATCGGCGGCCAGGCGCATACGCTGCCGGGTTTCCGGACGATGGCCTACGGTGGTAAACATCTGCGCCCGTGGAATCACCAGCTGCACGGGGCGGCCAACGACTTTGGCAGCGGCGCAGGCCGCGACCGAGTGTGGCCAGATCCACAGCTTGCCGCCGAACCCCGAACCAATGAACGGCGCGCGAACTTCGACGCGCTCGGTCGGCAGGCCGAAAATCTGTGCCAGCGTGTTGCGATGGACCACTACCGACTGGGTCGATTCGTACACCACCAACTTGCCGTTGTCCCACATGGCCACGGTGGCGTGCATCTCCATCGGGTTGTGGGTTTCCACCGGCGTCGTGTAGGTGGCGTCGACCGTCTGTGCACCACCTTCGAACGCACCGGCCGGATCGCCGCGCTTGTGACCCTGCCCACCATCGGCAGCCGCCTTGCGCTTCAGACCCTGCTCCAGATTGGCTGCGGCGGCACTTTCGCTGTAGCTGACCTTGACCTTGTAGGCCGCCTCACGGGCGTGCTCGAACGTGTCGGCCACCACCAGTGCCACGAACTGCCCGGCATAGCGCACCACGTTGTCTTCGAAAGGCAGCCGTTTTTCGTCGGTACGCGAGCCCGACAGCACGCCGGCCAGGGAAAACGGCACGGGCGAGGTATGGAACGCCTGGGGAAAATTGCCGTGGTGCAGTATTTCCAGCACGCCGGGCGAGCGCCGTGCAGCATCGATGTCCAGGGACTTGATCGAGCCACTGGCTACGGTGCTGTAGACACCGTAGGCGAAAACCATGCCCTTGGGCTGATGGTCGGCCGCATAGTGCGCGGCACCGGTGACCTTCAGGCGACCGTCGACGCGGCGTGGGGATGCCCCCATGATTGACTCGCTCATGCGATGGCTCCTGTGCCCAGTGTGGTGAGGTTGCGCACGATGGCCTGCTGCCCCAGCGGGATCTTGTAGGCATTGTGGGCATACGGCTTGGCGCCTTGCAGGGCAATGGCTGCGGCCTTGGCAAAATTCTCCGGGGTCGCCGCCGCGCCACGCAGCGCACGCTCGGCTTCGAGCGCACGCCACGGCTTGGTGCCGACGCCGCCCAAGGCAATGCGCGCCTCACGGATGACCTGACCGTCCATCACCAGGATCACCGCGCTGGAGGCCAGAGCGAACTGGTAGGAAGCCCGATCACGCAGCTTCAGGTAGGCAGATTTGCCGCCCGCCAGAGGCGCGTTCAACGTGACGTGCGTGATCAATTCGTCAGGCTGCAGGGCGTGTTCTTTCCAGGGCGTCGCGCCAGGCAGCAGATGGAAGTCCTGGAAGTCGATTTCCCGTTTGCCGTTGGGGCCCTGCACCTGAACGGTGGCGCCGATCGCCGCCATGGCCACGCACATGTCCGACGGGTGGGTGGCAATGCACTGATCGCTGGTGCCCAGTACGGCGTGCACGCTGCGGTTGTGCCCGCCGATGGCAGCGCAGCCGGATCCGGGTGTACGTTTGTTGCAGGCAGAAACGCCGTCACGGAAGTAGTTGCAGCGCACCCGCTGCATGACGTTGCCGGCCGTGGTGGCCTTGTTGCGCAGTTGCGTGGTGGCTCCCGACAGCAGCGCCTGGGACAACACCGCGTAGTCGCTCTTGATGCGCGGATGATTGGCCAACCCGGTATTGGTGACCATGGCCCCGATGCGGGTGCGACCGTCACTCAAGGTCTCGACCTGATCCAGCGCCAGGGCATGCACATCGATCACTCGATCGGGCTGCATGATGTCGATCTTGACCAGATCGAGCAGCGTCGTGCCACCGGCCAGAAACGCCGTGGCTTCATTGCGGGCATGGGTGGCAACGGCCTGTTCGGGGCTGGTTGCGCGGGTGTATTCCAAGGCTCTCATCAGCTGGCTCCCTGTACTTTGCCACGGGCATCCTGCACGGCGGCGAGGATGTTCTTGTACGCGCCACACCGGCAGATGTTGCCGCTCATGGCTTCGCGCACGCTGGCGTCATCGGCACCGATGTTCGGGTCCTTGATGATCGCCGCGGCCGTCATCATCTGGCCCGAGGTGCAGTAACCGCACTGAAACGCGTCGTGGGCCCAGAAGGCTTCCTGAATGGGATGCAACTGACCATTGCGCTCCAGCCCCTCGATGGTGGTGATTTCGTCACCCTGATGCATGGCCGCCAGAGACAGGCAGCTGTTCACTGGCTGGCCATTGATGTGCAAAGTGCAAGCGCCGCACTGGCCATGGTCACAGCCCTTCTTGGTGCCGGTCAGCTGCAGGCGATCGCGCAGCACATCCAGCAGCACGGCATTGCCAGGCACATTGAGCGTGTGCGGCTGGCCGTTGACCTTGAGCGTGATCCGCTGCTCGCCCTTGGCCAGCGGCTTTTCGCTGTCATCGATGGGCGCCAGCTGCGCGGCCTGGGCCCAGACCGGCGCGGTCGCAGCCGCCATGCCCGATATGCCCATGGTCCGCAGAAAGTTGCGGCGCGACGGCGTGGTCAGCTCCTTGAACAGCTCGCCGGAGCCTTCGGGATCTGAGGAAGTTTTTTCGGTCGGATCGGTCATGTAGCGGTCCTCATCTATTTTTTTATGTCACGAATCACGGTCTTGCTGTGCCTAGTGCAGACATCTGAAGGGCACCATTGGTTGATGTCGTACGTCAGGTCGGTTCGCGGTTTGGTTTCAAAGCGTGTCGCACGTCACGCGCCACCGATGGGACTGTGTAAATCAGAGGCTCGCGAACGCAATCAGCACAAAGACTTTCAGTATGCATTCGCCCACAACCAGGCCCTTGCCCAATCGAAGCGCGTTCTTGCCTATTCCAATGAAAGAATCCAATGAAAGAAAGCCGGCCTAGCCCTCGCCACGCAGGACAGCGATGTCACGCTTGGGCGGCGCGCCGAACAGACGCCGGTATTCGCGACTGAACTGTGATGGACTCTCATAGCCGACCTTGAACGCCGCGCTGGATACGTCCTGATGTTCATTGAGCATCAAACGCTTGGCTTCGTTGAGACGGAGCCATTTTTGATACTGCAACGGACTCATCAAGGTGAGCTGCCGGAAGTGGTGATGAAAGGTCGGAGTGCTCATCTGAACCTTTGCCGCCAACTCGTCGACACGCAGTGGCGACGTATAGTTGAGTTTCAACCAATCGATGGCCCTGCCGATTCGATACCCCTGCCCATCCACCGAAGTGATCTGCCTGAGCCTTCCGGTCTGATCGCTCTGCAGCAGGCGGTAGTGGATTTCACGCTGTATCAACGGCGCCAGTACCGCAATGGATTCCGGCTCATCGAGCAACGCCAGCAAACGTTCCAGCGAACCGAGCATCTGCACGGTCACCGACCCGATACCCACGCCCCTGACCCTGCCCCTGACCCGGTTCCGATCGCGGGCCGGAGGCAGATCGCTCAACGCGATCAGCTCGGCGAGCATGCGCACATCGAGCCTCAACGTCAGCCCCAGGCAGGGCTTGTCGCGGCTTGCGACGAGCACTTCAGAGTTGGCCGGCAGATCCAGAGACGTGATCAAGAACCTCGACGTGCTGTATTCGTAGCCCTCCCCGCCCACCCACAGACGCTTCTCGCCCTGCGCCACCAGGATGATGCTTGGCTCCACCATGCAGGTCACCGGCGGTGCGGGATGATCACGTCTGAAAAGCCCGAGGCCGGGAATGTCCGTGGGGTAATCACCTGGGCTGGCGATGCGCGAACCGATCATGCGGGCCAGTCTTTCTGGCGCCGATACCGGCTGGAAAACTGTGTCGACTGTGTGGGTCATATGCACCTCGGGCTCCTGCAGTGACTTTAACCCGCGCTTGACTGTCCGTGCTGCCTCGCCCTGAACACTCATCGAATCAGGCAAGTAATCCAGTGAAATGCGCTACAGACCGTCTCATGAGCACAGGAGAATGCACATCCCAACACTCATTGGAGAGGCAACATCGGATGGAAAGGTCTCCGAAACCTGTTATTCAGTCCCCCCAATCCTGGGGTGCCGTATTCGCCATGTCACTGGCTGCCTTCGTACTGGTCGCCTCGGAATTCATGCCCGTCAGCCTGCTCACCCCCATTGCCTCGGACCTGCACATTACCGAGGGCCAGGCGGGTCAGGGCATTTCCGTATCGGGCCTGTTTGCCCTGCTCACCAGCCTCTTGATCGCATCGGTCGCCGCTCGAGTGGACCGCAGACCACTGCTGGTTGCCCTCACCGTGCTGATGATCGTCTCCGGCGCCGTGGTGGCGTTCGCGCCCAACTATTGGGTATTCATGATCGGCCGGGCCGTGATCGGCGTCGCGATTGGCGGATTCTGGTCCTTGTCGGCAGCCACCGCCATGCGCCTGGTCCCACAAGAGCAGATCACTCGGGCCATGGCCATCGTCAACGGTGGCAACGCACTGGCGACCGTAGTCGCGGCCCCTTTGGGCAGCTTTCTGGGAGCCCTGATCGGCTGGCGCGGCGCGTTCCTGTCGCTGCTCCCCATCGCCGTCGTGGCCTGTGCATGGCTGCTGGCGAGCCTTCCCTCCATGAAACCGCAAGGCGGATCGAGCGGCAGCAATGTGTTCCCCTTGCTGAAAACTGCACCCGTCGCCTTGGGTATGCTCGCGATCAGCGTGTTTTTCATGGGCCAGTTCATGCTGTTCACCTACCTGCGCCCGTTTCTGGAGACGGTCACGCACGTCAGCGTTTCCACTCTCTCATTGATGCTTCTGGGACTGGGGGTGGCCGGGCTGGCCGGAACGTTCCTGATCGAGGCCTTCCTGAAGCATGGGCTGCACCGCACGCTGATCGTCATTCCCCTGCTGATGTCAGCGGTGGCCTTGGCGCTGGTTGCCTTCGGCAGTTCACCAACGGTGACCGCTGTACTGCTCGGTTTTTGGGGGCTGGTGGCGACGGCCGCACCGGTGGGCTGGTGGACCTGGCTTGCGAAGACACTGCCGGACGATGCCGATGCCGGCGGCGGCCTGATGGTGGCGATCATCCAGTTGGCCATCGCCTCTGGCGCCATCTTCGGAGGGCTGATCTTCGACGCAAGCGGCTACCGTGCAACCTTCGAGTCCAGCGCAGCGTTGCTGGCAATGGCCGCGATTCTGGCGGCGATTGCAGGACGCGCCATATCCCGTGCATCGGCTTTCAGCCGCGCGGCAACGGACTAGGCGCCAGATCACTGCCCGCCCTTGCCCAGAACGCTTCGGCCGACTGGCCCAGATGGCCTTTTGGCCGAGTCAAATGAATCTCCAGCGGTATGTCCCAATCTTCGTCGAGTGCCCTGACCAGGCGTCCTTCCTGAACTTCCTGCTCCGTCAGGCTCTTGGGTAGCCAGGCGACGCCTTTGCTTTCCAGCGCCATCGACATCAGCACGGCCGCGAGATGGCTGCTGAACAGAGGCTGCAGATGCAGGTAGTCCTCCTTGCCCCGAAGGCGGTGAGCAACGATCCGCCCCAGACCTGATTGATGGGTATAGGCCAGGTAAGGAAGTGCCGCCGGCGACGTACCGACATGAACGCCGGCACTGGCGAGCGGTACCAGAACATCCTCACCCACCTTCTTGCTGACGAACTGGTCGGGAGCCAGCAGCGGAGGGACGTCGGGGTGACGATGGCAGAGCAGAAACTGAACCTGGCCGTGTATCAGCATCTGCTCGCAGACGGCCATGCTGTCGGAATGAAGCTGCACCGCTTCGATCGGCGCACCGGTTTCGGAACTGCGCAGCCACTTGGGGAAAAACGTGAACGACAGCGAATGGGTCGCAGCGAACTTGAGTGACCGGGCCGACACGCCCGCCACTTCCTGAGCCTCGTTGCGCAGCCGGTAAAGGTGCCGGGCCGCCTCCTGGGCGCCGGGTAGAATCTTGCGCCCTGCCTCCGTCAACGTCGCGCCATGGGGCGTGCGCACGAGCAATTCCACACCCATCCAGTTTTCCAGCGAACGGACCCTGCGGCTGAAAGCCGGCTGGGTGATGTGACGTGCTTCGGCGGCGCGCACGAAGCTGCCGTATTCGGCAAGCGCCGAAAGATCTTCAAGCCAGACGAGTTCCACAGGCCATGCCTTCTGTGCATAGGGTTCGGCATTAATAGCATTGGGCGGGTGACTGCGCAAAGCATAACGTGAGGCCACAACCAACAAGAGGAACCCTCCATGCGCATCGTGGACATTCGTGAAAAGACCGTCTCCATTGCCTCCCCCATTGCCAACGCCTACATCGACTTCTCCAAGATGACCTGCTCGGTGGTGGCCGTGATCACGGACGTGATTCGCGATGGCAAGCCGGTGATCGGCTATGGCTTCAACTCCAATGGTCGTTACGGTCAGGGCGCGCTGATGCGTGACCGCTTCCTGGCACGCATCGCCGAAGCCGATCCCGACACCCTGATCGATTCGGCAAACGACAACCTCGATCCGTTCGCCATCTGGAAAACCCTGATGACCAACGAAAAGCCGGGCGGTCATGGCGAGCGCTCGGTCGCCGTCGGCACCCTGGACATGGCGGTGTGGGATGCGGTCGCCAAGATCGAAGGCAAGCCGCTGTATCGCCTGCTGGCGGACCGCTACCGCAAAGGCGTCGCGGACGACAAGGTCTGGGTCTACGCGGCGGGTGGTTATTACTATCCCGGCAAGGACCAGACCAAGCTCAAGGCCGAGATGCAAAGCTACCTGGACCGCGGCTACGACGTCGTCAAGATGAAGATCGGTGCCGTACCGCTGGATGAAGACATCCGCCGTATCGAAGCCGTTCTCGAGGTGGTAGGCGATGGCCGTCGACTGGCCGTGGATGCCAACGGCCGCTTCGATTTGCAGACCGGCATCGCCTATGCCGAAGCGATCAAGCAGTACAACCTGTTCTGGTATGAGGAAGTCGGTGATCCGCTGGACTACGCCCTCCAGGCCGAACTGGCCAATCATTACGAACTGCCCATGGCCACCGGCGAGAACCTGTTTTCCCATCAGGACGCCCGCAACCTGCTGCGTCACGGTGGCATGCGCCCTGATCGCGACTACCTGCAGTTCGACTGCGCGCTGTCCTACGGGCTCGTGGAATACATGCGCACCCTGAAGGTTATGGAAGAGCTGGGCTGGTCTTCGCGTCGGGTGGTGCCGCACGGTGGCCACCAGATGTCACTGAACATCGCCGCCGGCCTGCACCTGGGCGGCAACGAATCCTACCCGGATGTGTTCCAGCCATTTGGCGGCTTCGCCGACGGCATCCAGGTCGAAAACGGTTATGTCGGCCTACCGGACATTCCGGGCGTCGGCTTCGAAGCCAAGTCGGCCCTGTACGCCGTCATGCGCGAACTGGGCGAAGGCTGACCGCCGCCCTTCTGCGGCCTGCCCAGAACAGGCCGCAGACGCCGGCGTCGGACACCGACGCCACGCCACACGCCCATCACAACAATAAAATGAGGTGCTCTCGTGGAAGTCTCCAGATCTCGCTGGTACGGCCAGCTGTATGTCCAAGTGTTGATCGGCATCGTCATCGGTGCCGCCATCGGCTATTTCGCCCCCAACATCGGCGCCAAGCTTCAACCCTTTGCCGATGGTTTCATCAAGCTGATCAAAATGCTTCTGGCACCCATCATTTTCGGTACCGTCGTCGTCGGCATCGCAAAAATGGGTAGCATCAAGGAGGTTGGCCGCATCGGCGTCAAAGCCCTGATCTACTTCGAGATCCTCTCGACCATTGCGTTGGTCGTAGGCTTGATCGTGGTCAATATCGTCAAGCCCGGCGTCGGCATGAACATCAACGTCAATGCACTCGACGCCAGTGCCATCAACAAATACAGCCAGGCGGCCAGCGAACAAGGCGGTACGGTCGAATTCTTCCTCAACATCATCCCGCACACCTTCGTCGGTGCGT
Organism: Pseudomonas sp. UBA6276; assembly: GCF_002438365.1. Classification (NCBI taxonomy): domain Bacteria; kingdom Pseudomonadati; phylum Pseudomonadota; class Gammaproteobacteria; order Pseudomonadales; family Pseudomonadaceae; genus Pseudomonas; species Pseudomonas sp. UBA6276. The sequence continues at coordinate 12,139 of NZ_DJUS01000115.1, read as the reverse complement.
TTTCCAACGGCGTGATGCTGCAGGTCATACTGCTGTCGGTACTGATGGGCATCGCGCTGGTTCAATTGGGCGAAGTCAGCAAGCCGCTGATCAATACCATCGATCTCTTCCTGCAAGGGCTGTTCAAGATCGTCGCCATGGTCATGCGCCTGGCGCCGCTCGGCGCAGGCGCCGGCATGGCGTTCACCATCGGCAAATACGGCATCGGTACCTTGCTGTCCCTCGGCCAGTTGCTGGTCGCGCTCTATATTACGACGCTGATATTCATCGTGGTCGTGCTGGGCGCGGTAGCCCGCTGGTCGGGGATGCCGTTGATGCAGTTTCTGCGCTACTTCAAGGACGAAATACTCATCACGTTGGGCACCTGCTCCACCGAAGCGGTATTGCCGCGCATGATGGTCAAGCTGGAGAAGCTGGGTTGCAGGAAATCGGTCGTGGGCATGGTCCTGCCTACCGGGTACACGTTCAACGCCGACGGCACTTGCATCTACCTGACCATGGCAGCGATCTTCATCGCCCAGGCGACCAATACCCCCCTGACGTTCGCCGACCAGATGATTCTGCTGGCCGTGTTCCTGCTGACATCCAAAGGCTCGGCGGGCGTGGCAGGTGCCGGGTTCGTCACGCTGGCGGCTACGCTGACCACCATTCACTCCATCCCTCTGGTCGGTCTGGTGCTGCTGCTGGGTATCGACCGGTTCCTCAACGAAGCCCGCGCGGTGACCAACCTGATCGGAAACGGCATCGGCACCATCGCGATTGCAAAGTGGGACAACTCGTTCGACGTCGAAACCTGCCAGCGTGAACTGGCAGCCATGAAAGACGAAAAGGCCGCGAAAAAAGCGCTGCTGGCGCAAAAGTGAGAGGCCGTGCTCGCTACGTCCGGGCATCACGACTCATGGCGCAGGACCGTTGAGTACACCGATTAAACGTTGTTACAACTCACTAGGCCATGACGGTCTGGTTCTTGGATGCCCTTAAAGGCTGACGACAGATAAACAATCGCGCGTAAAAATGGTGTCCCAGGCGGGGTTCGAACCTGCAACCTTCCCCTTAGGAGGGGGATGCTCTATCCAATTGAGCTACTGAGACACACAGCGGCGTACCGGGCGGCACGACGAACGGCATGCATGTTACCCAGCCAGGCCCGGTTTGTCATGCAGCATGGAAAGGATTTTGCCTTGTTGAGTCGTTCGAAAACCCAGCTTCGGCGTTCATGCATTTTGCAATACTCAACTGCACTCGGCAGTGCAGGATGCAATATCAAATTGCCCTGAGCATTGTGCATACCTCTGAAATCACTGGGTTTTTCCCAATCTCTGAAGTTGGCACGCCGCCTGCTATATTCGATGCTGAACCACGCTTCGACATTCAGGCTGCGGAGAATTTCAATGAACAGCGTACTCTTGATGCTCAACGCTATGACATTGGTCATCCTCATTGGCTTTCAGTTCCACAGCCAGACCACTGATCCTGCACTGGTCCATGTCGATGCCGCTCGCTTTATCCCCGCCCCCGTCGCTCGCGTTGCGTCTTCCAGTACCGAGGCGCCGCTCACGGCCGCCAAGGGGGTCAGCGAGCCCGCCACGACCCAGCGCACTGAACGCTATACCTTTTAAGGAGTTGCAGATGTCGAGATATGCCTTGGCATTCATGTTGATTGCCATAGCCTGTTGGACCAGCGCGTTCGCGTTCGGACAACACACGTCTGCTTTGGGGATCGCGTTGCAAGCCATGGGCGGTATCGCAAGTCTTGCGTTATTGCTGGCCCTGATCAAAGGTCGCAGGATCAAATTCGATCCCCTGTTACGCTAATCGCCTACAAGATCGACACCTGTCGACAATCAATGCTAGCAAATGGCCCAGATGTCACTATGCTACCCCCCAAGGTAGCTCGCGCGTGCTGTGCGCAGTATGCACAAAGCGGGTCAGAGCACCTCTTGAAGAGATCTCCACTCTGTATGTGAACGTGTCCTGACAGATGCGGCCAGCCTGCGCAAAATACAGTGCAGGAGGGGCTGGCGAAATGCCACGATTCGGATCATTATTTGTCACAGAATTGGCGTCAAAGCTATGTCGCATTAGTGCATCATAGCGCCGCATCGGCAGGCTGGAACAATTTGCCGATCGGCGTGTCCTAACCGACATCCTGCGGCCTACTTCAAGAACCGCTCCCCCTGAACTTATCGGTCATCACTATGCGCCCACTCAAACAGGCTGTTTACTCCAGCCGCACGGCTGACAAATTCGTAGTACGTCTTCCTGACGGGATGCGTGAGCAGATCGCTGAGGTGGCTCGTAACCATCACCGCAGCATGAACTCGGAGATCATTGCACGTCTGGAACAGAGCCTGATCCAGGAAGGTGCCTTGGGTGAAGAGTTGAGCATGAAGATGGACAGCCCGGAATTGTCCCTGCATGAGCGTGAGCTCCTGCAGCGCTTCCGTCAGCTGTCGCACCGACAGCAAAATGCACTGGTGTCCTTGATTGCCCATGACGTCGAGGCCGCAGCCGAAGCGTCATGAACACCGCCGCAAAAAAAAGCCAGCTCTAGAGCTGGCTTTTTTGTGGGTGACGAAAGGCTCAGGCCGCAGCGTGAACGCGCGCGCCCAGCACACGATCGATTACCACCGCCACGAGCAGCACAGCAACCGACGGCACCAGCCAGGCCAGACCTTGTTCACTCAGCGGAAGGTCGAGCAAGGATGCTGGCAACCACTGCGAAAGACCCGCCCCCTTGATCGCATCGATGAGGCCGAACAGCAACGAGACGAGCATCACCGGAGCAAGAATGCGCGATTGTGAATACCACAACCCGGCGCAGAAACTCAGCGCCACCAGCACGATGCAGGGCGGGTAGATGGCGGTCAGCACGGGGATGGAAAACGCGATCAGCTTGGTCAAGCCCAGGTTGGATACCAGCAGCGAGAACAGCGCCAGCAAGAGCACCAGCGTCTTGTAGGACAGTGGCAGGACTCGGCTGAAATACTCGGCGCAGGCGCAGGTCAGGCCAACAGCAGTCACCAGGCATGCCAGCGAGATCAGCACGGCCAGGAAACCACTGCCCAGCCCACCGAAGGTGTGCTGCACATAGGCATGCAGAACCGCAGCGCCGTTGGTAGCACCGGCCGCAACGGCGTGGCTGCCCGACCCAAGACGGAACAGACTGATGTACACCAGGGCCAGCCCTACTCCGGCAATCAGCCCGGCGATGATCGCATAGCGCGTGATCAGCTTGGGCGACTCGACCCCTCTGGAGCGAATGGCGTTGACGATGACGATGCCGAACACCAGCGCACCCAACGTATCCATGGTCAGGTAACCATTGATGAAGCCGAGTGAAAATGGCGCAGCGACATACTCGGGCACCGCATCACCGCTTGGACCTACCGGCAAGGCAAACGCAGCGATACCCAATACGGCCAGAGCAATGATTTTCAGCGGAGCCAGAAACCGTCCTACGGTATCGAGCAGGCGCCCGGGGTAGAGTGAAACGATATATACCAGCAGGAAGTACACCGCGCTGTAGAGAAACAGCGCTAGCGGCGTTTCACCGGTCAAGGGCGCCAGGCCTACGGCAAACGACACGGTGGCGGTGCGCGGCGTTGCGAACAACGGGCCCACCGCCAGATAGCACACGGCGGCCAACAGACCACCCGCCAGCTTGCCGATCGGGCTGCTAAGCGCATCCATCGAACCGCCGACCCTGGCCAGCGCCACCACGGTGATCACCGGCAGACCTACCGCCGTCACCAGGAAGCCCAATGCCGCCATCCAGACGTTCGGCCCCGCCTGCAGGCCGACGAAGGGTGGAAAGATGATATTGCCCGCGCCTACGAACAAGGCGAACGTCATGAAACCAAGCGCCAGAATATCCTGGCCTTTAAGCACTTTCATTGGAAGGAAACCACGTCAATAGATTGGAATTGAGAGAGGTTTTCCCCATGGATTGAGGGAAACACGGTCGACCGGATGAGGCCAGACTGAATGCGCAGGCGGCTGCCTTGTGGGCGGGCCCGGCAAAATGGCGCGTAGAGTAGCGAAATTCGACGCCCCTCGCACTGTTGCAGTGCGAAGTGTCCGCTGAGTGCACCTGAGTGTCGCATCGGTGCAAGACTCAGCGGAAACGATACAGCTTGTTCCAGAAGCCTCAGGCGTGAGGCCCGGACTTACAGCGCCATGTCGGCCGCTGGGTTGCTTTCAGCTTTCGGTGCCGTCTGGCCTTCGATCGGGTTGGCAGCGGCAGCGGCCTGGTCGATCACAGGAGGAGCAACGGCCAACTGCAGAATCTTCGCGGTGTAGTTCCACTCTTTCTGCACAGCTTCCGGCGAGTTGTTCAGCGCAGTACCGTAGCTAGGCACGATCTGGCGCAGCTTGGCTTGCCACTCGGGCGTCGCGACCTTGTCCTTGAACGCCTTTTCCAGCACGTTGATCATGATCGGTGCAGCCGTCGATGCGCCAGGCGATGCACCCAGCAAACCAGCAATGCTGCTGTCCTTGGAGACGACAATTTCAGTACCCAGTTTCAGCACGCCGCCCTTGTCTGCGTCACGCTTGATGATCTGCACGCGCTGGCCAGCCTGCCACAAGCGCCAGTCTTCTTTCTTGGCGTGCGGGAAGTACTGCTTCAAGGCTTCGAAGCGATCGTCGTCCGACAGCATGACCTGACCGGCCAGGTATTCGATCAGCGGGTACTGCTCGATGCCGACCTTGGTCATGGGCCATACGTTGTGCAGGTTGGTGCTGGTCAGCAGGTCCAGGTACGAACCGTTCTTCAGGAACTTGGTCGAGAAGGTGGCGAATGGGCCAAACAGAACCACACGCTTGCCGTCCAGGACACGGGTGTCCAGGTGCGGAACGGACATGGGCGGTGCACCGGTCGATGCGATGCCGTAGGCCTTGGCCATATGCTGCATGGCCACACTTGGGTTCTCGGTCACCAGGAACGAGCCGCCCACTGGGAACCCACCGTATTCCTTGGCTTCTGGAATACCCGAATCCTGCAGCAGATGCAGGGCAGCGCCACCGGCACCGATGAACACGAACTTGGCGTCGGTCTCGGTCTTGGTGCCGTCTTTCAGGTTCTTGTAGGTCACGCGCCACGAACCATCGTCATTGCGCTTGATGTCTTCAACTTCGCTGGACAGCTTCAGGTCGAAGCCTTTCTGGTCCTTCAGGTGACCGACGTACTGACGAGTAATCTCGCCGAAGTTCATGTCGGTACCCAGCGGGCTCCAGGTGACGGCCAGTTTCTGATTGGGGTCGCGACCCTCCATCATCAACGGTACCCACTTCTTGATCTGCTCGTGATCCTGGGAGAACTGCATGCCGGCGAACAGCGGGCTCGCCTTCAGCGCTTCATAGCGCTTCTTGAGGAACTCGATGTTGTTGTCGCCCCAGACGAAGCTCATGTGCGGCGTGGAGTTGATGAACGTGCGTGGGTTCTTCAACACCCCCACCGTCACCTGGTGAGCCCAGAACTGACGGGAAATCTGGAAGGCTTCGTTGATCTCGATCGCCTTGGCGATCTGGACCTTGCCGTCCTTGTCTTCCGGGGTGTAGTTCAGCTCGGCCAGGGCCGAGTGGCCGGTACCCGCGTTGTTCCATCCATTGGAGCTTTCTTCGGCGACAGCGTCCAGGCGCTCGACCATTTCCATCGACCAGCTCGGCTCGAGCTCGTTGAGCAGCACGCCCAGCGTGGCGCTCATGACACCGCCGCCGATCAGCAGGACGTCGACTTTCTTCGCTTCGGCCGCTTGTGCCGACACCATCCCGATGGACAGAGCCAGACCCAGCAGCGCTGTGTTCGCTTTCTTCAACATTCAGAAATTCCTAGGATAGAACGTCATCCATCCGTCGTCGCGACCCGGAACAGCCAGCATTCATTGGCAAATCCAGCGCACACGGGCATTCAGAGGGACTGACGGGCAGACATACAAGACCGTACGACAGTGCTCGGTCTCACTTTCATGTCTCTCCTGCGCTGACTTCTTCTTGTTGAATATTGTCTTCAGCTACTTGAGCGACGCTGAATCCTGCGGCTGCCGAAGCAGGGCCGTACAGAATTCCACCAACTTGATTTGAACCGCTTGATTCGACCCACTGACACAGACGTCAACCACGCTCGGAAGAGACGATTTAACGTTTCAGCGAGCTGCGACAATCTGGCGGGTCGACATAGTACATGAGGCTCGCTAACGCAACCATCCCAAAGTCGCAGAAAGCTTGTACTGCCCCTGCAACAATCGTCTCGATTCGTTGTCGCCGTGAACTTATCTTCCAGAAACACAAAAGCCACCCGAAGGTGGCTTTTGCGACTACACGTGCAGATAAGCGAAGCTTACTTGACCGCCCAGCCAGTCAGCTCGGCCAAGGCCTTGCCGATATCAGCCAGCGAACGCACGGTTTTCACACCAGCGTCCTGCAGGGCAGCAAACTTCTCGTCTGCAGTACCCTTGCCGCCCGAGATGATTGCACCGGCATGGCCCATGCGCTTGCCTGGAGGGGCAGTCACACCAGCGATGTAGGAAACGACCGGCTTGGTCACGTGTGCCTTGATGTAGGCAGCGGCTTCTTCTTCGGCCGAACCACCGATCTCGCCGATCATGACGATCGCTTCGGTCTGTGGGTCTTCCTGGAACAGCTTCAGGATGTCGATGAAGTTCGAGCCCGGGATCGGGTCACCACCGATACCGACGCAGGTCGACTGACCGAAACCGGCGTCGGTGGTCTGCTTGACGGCTTCATAGGTCAGGGTGCCGGAACGCGACACGATACCGACCTTGCCTGGCAAGTGGATGTGGCCTGGCATGATGCCGATCTTGCACTCGCCCGGAGTGATCACGCCTGGGCAGTTAGGGCCGATCAGGATGACACCCAGCTCGTCGCACTTGACCTTGGCTTCCAGCATGTCGATGGTCGGAATGCCTTCGGTGATGCAGACGATCAGCTTGATGCCGCCGAACGCCGCTTCAAGGATGGAATCCTTGCAGAAAGGAGCCGGTACGTAGATGACCGAGGCGGTAGCGCCTGTGGTTTCCACGGCTTCTTTCACGGTGTTGAACACAGGCAGGTTCAGGTGGGTGGTACCACCCTTGCCCGGAGTCACGCCGCCAACCATCTTGGTGCCGTAGGCGATGGCCTGTTCGGAGTGGAAAGTACCCTGCGAGCCGGTGAAGCCCTGGCAGATGACCTTGGTGTCTTTATTGATCAGGACGCTCATTACTTGCCCTCCGCAGCTTTGACAACTTGTTGAGCAGCGTCGGTCAGGCTGGTGGCTGCGATGATGTTTAGACCGCTTTCCGCCAGTACTTTAGCGCCCAGTTCAGCGTTGTTGCCTTCAAGGCGCACAACCACCGGGATTTTCACGCCGACTTCCTTCACCGCGCCAATGATGCCTTCGGCAATCATGTCGCAACGAACGATGCCGCCGAAGATGTTGACCAGTACGGCCGCGACATTGGTGTCGGACAGAATGATCTTGAACGCTTCGGTCACGCGTTCCTTGGTAGCACCGCCGCCAACGTCGAGGAAGTTGGCTGGCTTGCCGCCGTGCAGGTTGACGATGTCCATGGTACCCATGGCCAGGCCCGCACCGTTGACCATGCAGCCGATGTTGCCTTCCAGCGCCACGTAGTTCAGTTCGAACTTGGCAGCGTGCGCTTCACGCGGGTCGTCCTGCGAAGGATCGTGGAAACCCTTCAGCTTGGGCTGACGGTACATGGCGTTGGCGTCGATGTTGATCTTGGCATCGAGGCAATGCAGATCGCCGTCCGCCTTGATGACCAACGGGTTGACTTCCAGCAGGGCCAGGTCGTGGTCCTGGAACAGCTTGGCCAGGCCAACGAAGATCTTGGCGAACTGGGCAACCTGCTTGCCTTCCAGACCCAGCTGGAATGCCAGCTCGCGGCCCTGGAACGGCTGAGCGCCGACCAACGGATCGATGGTGGACTTGAGGATCTTCTCGGGGGTGTCGTGAGCGATCTTCTCGATGTCCACGCCACCTTCGGTGGAAGCCATGAACACGATGCGACGGCTGGAGCGGTCCACTACGGCGCCCAGATACAGCTCTTTGGCGATATCGGTGCAGGACTCGACCAGGATCTTGGTGACAGGCTGACCGTTGGCATCAGTCTGGTAAGTCACCAGACGCTTGCCCAGCCACTGCTGAGCGAAAGCCTTGGCGTCTTCCTTGCTGCGAACCAGCTTTACACCACCAGCTTTACCACGGCCACCGGCGTGGACCTGGGCCTTGACGACCCACTCGCTGCCGCCGATCTTGTCGCAGGCTTCTGCGGCTTCTTCGGGGGTGTCTACCGCGTAACCCTTGGATACTGGCAGGCCGTATTCAGCGAACAGCTGCTTACCCTGATACTCGTGAAGATTCATGCTTATTACCGTCTTCGTTAGGTACTGCGCTTTTCGGCGCTGCGCTTCGTGATTGAAGTGCCGCGCCACCTGTGACTGCTACTCGCCGGTTGACCGACGAGGCGAGTCCGGCGGACGTTCCGCGGCACCCCTGCGGACAGGGCATGCGACGGGCAATCCACCGTGGTTTCTTATTGTTTAACGCTTCTTGCGGTTGGCGATGTGGATGGCGCCGCCATTCACGGCCAGGGCCGCTTCGTGCAGGGCTTCCGACAGGGTCGGATGCGAGAAGACCATCATGCCCAGGTCTTCGGCACTGGTGCCGAATTCCATGGCGATGGCGCCCTGCTGAACCAGTTCTGCGGCGCTCGGGCCGATCACGTGTACACCCAGTACGCGGTCGGTCTTGGCATCGGCGATGACCTTGACGAAACCGCCGGTGTCGTTGGCTGCCATTGCACGACCGCTGGCCGCGAACGGGAAGCTGCCGACGTTGACTTCAACGCCTTCGGCCTTCAGCGCCTGCTCGGTCTTGCCGACCCATGCGATTTCCGGGTGGGTGTAGATGACCGATGGAATCAGATCGTAGTTCATCACGGCCTTGTGGCCCTTGATGCGCTCGACAACCATGATGCCTTCCTCTGACGCCTTGTGCGCCAGCATCAGACCACGGACCACGTCACCAATGGCATAGACGCCAGGGACGCTGGTCGCGCAATAGTCATCGACATAGATGAAGCCGCGCTCGTCGATGTCAACGCCGCTGTCCGAAGCCAGCAGGTCGGTGGTCACCGGACGACGGCCCACGGCGACGATCAGCTTGTCGAAAGTGATCGACTGCTCGCCATTGGCATCGGTGTACTTGACCACGACTTCTTCGCCCTGAACCTCGGAGCCGGTCACGCGAGCGCCGAGCTTGATGTCCAGGCCTTGCTTGGTCATGGTCTTCAGGGCTTCCTTGGACACCGCAGTGTCGGCAGCCATGAGGAACGTGTCCAGCGCTTCGAGCACGGTGACCTGGGCGCCAAGGCGCGACCATACCGAACCCAGTTCCAGACCGATCACGCCGGCACCGATAACGCCGAGACGCTTGGGTACCTGCTGGAATTCCAGCGCACCGGTGGAGTCGACGATGATCTTCTGGTCGACCGGCGCCGGTGGAATGTCGATCGGACGCGAGCCGGAAGCCAGAATGACGTTGTCGGCTTCGACGACTTCAACGCCGTTGGGGCCGGTCACTTCGACTTTCTTGCCAGCCAGCAGTTTGCCGTGGCCTTGCAGGACGGTCACACCGTTGGACTTGAACAGGCCGGCAACGCCGCCAGTCAGGTTCTTGACGATGTTGGACTTGCGACCAATCATCGCCGGGACGTCCATGGTCACGCCGGCATGGTTGATACCGTGGATGGCAAAGCCGTCCTGGGCTTCGTGGAATTTCCACGAGCTGTCCAGCAGTGCCTTGGACGGAATGCAACCCACGTTCAGGCAAGTACCGCCGAGGGCCAGCTTGCCCTCGCCGTCTTGATACTTCTCGATACAGGCAGTCTTGAGGCCCAGTTGTGCGGCCTTGATGGCAGCGACGTAGCCACCAGGGCCTGCGCCAATCACTACCACGTCGAATTTCTGAGTCATAAAACAATTCCTATTAGCGGCATGCTTGAAGCCCAGCCAACGGGACCCGGATCAAGCTGCGTGGGCTCGATGGCGGATCCCGCTACCTGTGGCTGCCTTGTCAGATATCCAGCAACAGACGAGCTGGATCTTCCAGCAGGTTCTTGATGGTCACCAGGAACGTCACGGCTTCCTTACCATCGATCAGGCGGTGGTCATAGGACAGCGCCAGGTACATCATCGGGCGGATGACCACTTGGCCGTTGATCGCCATGGGACGCTGCAGAATGTTGTGCATGCCCAGGATGGCCGCCTGCGGCGGGTTGACGATCGGGGTCGACATCATCGAACCGAAGGTACCACCGTTGGTGATGGTAAAGGTACCCCCGGTCATTTCGTCCATCGACAGCTTGCCGTCGCGCGCTTTCTTGCCGAAGGTGGCGATGCCGCCTTCGATCTCGGCCAGGCTCATGGCCTCGGCATTGCGCAGGACGGGAACCACCAGGCCACGGTCGCTGGACACCGCTACACCGACGTCGGCGTAGCCGTGGTAGACGATGTCGGAGCCGTCGATCGAGGCGTTGACAGCCGGGAAGCGCTTGAGTGCCTCGGTGGCTGCCTTGACGAAGAACGACATGAAGCCCAGGCGCACGCCGTTGTGCGACTTCTCGAACAGGTCCTTGTACTTGGAGCGCAAGGCCATGACTTCGGTCATGTCGACTTCGTTGAAGGTGGTCAGCATGGCCATGTTCGACTGGGCTTCGACCAGACGTTCAGCGACCTTGGCGCGCAGACGGGTCATAGGCACGCGCTTTTCGGTGCGGTCGCCGGTAGTCTGGACCACGGCGGCTGCAGCGGCAGGCATGGCAGGCTTGGCGGCCGGTGCCGATTTCTTGGCTTCGATGGCGGCGACCAGGTCTTCCTTGGTAACGCGACCGTCTTTGCCGGTGCCCTTGACGCTGTTCAGGTTGATGCCGTTTTCTTCGGCCAGCTTGCGTGCAGCGGGACCACCGATGGCGTCATCGTCGCCGGCCGCAGGCGCCGAGGCGGCCTGTGGTGCGGCGGCTTGAGGCGCGGCAGCGGCCTGAGGTGCAGCAGCAGGTGCAGCGGCGGCAGCACCGCCCTCCTCGATGGAGCCCAGGACTTCGTCCGACAGAACGGTGTCGCCTTCGTTCTTGACGATCGCGCCCAGGACGCCGTCGGCAGTGGCCAGTACTTCCAGGACGACCTTGTCGGTCTCGATGTCAACGATCAGGTCATCGCGCTTGACCGCATCGCCCGGCTGCTTGTGCCAGGTGGCAACGGTGCCGTCGGCGACCGATTCCGGGAATGTAGGGGCTTTGATCTCGATAGCCATTATCAGTAATTCCTTAAATTCGGTTTCAGGTGCGCGTTGGCATTAAACGGTGAAGGCATCTTGCAGCAATTTGGCTTGCTGCTCGGCATGCATCGAAGCGTAACCACAAGCCGGGGCAGCCGATGCGTCACGGCCGGCATACTCGAGGACCAGGGTCTTCTTGTGATTGCTCATGCTGCGGCGCAAGTGATGCTGACTGCTGTACCAGGCACCCTGGTTCATCGGCTCTTCCTGACACCAGACCACGTGCTCCAGATTGGTGTAGGCAGCGATCGCTTCCATCAAGTCGTCTTCAGGGAACGGATACAGCTGCTCGATACGCACGATGGCGACATCTTCGCGGCCTTCGGCGCGGCGCTTCTCCAGCAGGTCGTAGTAGACCTTGCCGCTGCACAGCACCAGACGCGTCACCTTGGCGGCGTCCAGGGTATCGATTTCCGGGATGACGGTCTGGAACGAACCTTCAGCCAGGTCTTCCAGGGTCGACACCGCGAGCTTGTGACGCAGCAGCGACTTGGGCGTGAGCACGATCAGCGGCTTGCGCAGCGGACGGATCACCTGACGACGCAGCAGATGGTAGATCTGCGCGGGCGTGGTGGGCACGCACACCTGAATGTTGTGCTCGGCGCACAGCTGCAGGTAACGCTCCAGACGCGCCGACGAGTGCTCCGGGCCCTGCCCTTCGTAGCCGTGCGGCAGCAGCATGGTCAGACCGCACAGACGGCCCCACTTGTGCTCACCGCTGGCGATGAAGTGGTCGATGACCACCTGGGAGCCGCTGGCGAAGTCGCCGAACTGCGCTTC
>NZ_DJUS01000031.1:0-6331 GCF_002438365.1 Pseudomonas sp. UBA6276 | reverse complement strand
GCACGCTGGGCTGGACCATGGCATGTGGGTCGGGACGCTTGCTTGCCGACCTGATCGCGCGTAAAAAGCCGCAGATCAGCGCCGCCGGCCTGGACATATCGCGCTACGGACAGCCACACGAAACGGTTCGTCAGGGTCAGTCGGCGCCGGCGCATTCGTAACTGTTGGTCCAGGATCGCCGCCCTGCGCGGCGGTCCTTGCAACTTTTCACCCTTCAAACCTTGCAAAAGAAGCCCGCCATGCGTCCAGCCCGCGCCCTGATCGACCTCTCCGCCCTGCGCCACAACTATCGACTGGCACGCCAGATGAGTGGGGCGAAGGCGTTGGCTGTGGTCAAGGCCGATGCCTACGGGCATGGCGCGGTGCGTTGTGCCCAGGCGCTGGAAGGCGAGGCGGACGGGTTTGCCGTGGCCTGCATCGAGGAAGCCCTGCAGTTGCGTGCGGCGGGTATCACCGCGCCGGTATTGCTGCTCGAAGGATTTTTCGAAGCCAGCGAACTGCCATTGATCATCGAGCATGGGCTGTGGTGCGTGGTGCATTCGTTGTGGCAACTGGAAGCCATCGAGCAGGCACGCCTGAGCCAGCCGTTGCAGGTCTGGTTGAAACTCGACTCGGGCATGCACCGTGTCGGCCTGCATCCCAAGGATTACCAGGCCGCCTATCAGCGCCTGCTGGCCAGCGGCAAGGTGGCCAAGATCGTGCTGATGAGCCATTTCGCCCGCGCCGATGAGCTGGACTGCCCCAGCAGTACCGAGCAACTGGCCGTGTTCGACACGGCGCGGCAGGGGCTGAGCGCCGAGATCAGCCTGCGCAACTCCCCGGCAGTGCTCGGCTGGCCGCAGATTCCCAGTGACTGGGTGCGCCCCGGCATCANNCCGCGCTCAACGAAAAGCTGCGCGCGCTGGAAAACGTCGGCGACATTACGCTGATGGCGCACTTTGCCGATGCGGAAAACCCGGAAGGGCTGATCGCGCCGTTGCAGCGCATTGAACGCGCCGCCGAAGGGCTCGCGATTCCCCGTTCGCTCTCCAATTCCGCCTGCACGCTCTGGCATCCTGAAGCGCACTACGACTGGGTGCGCCCCGGCATCATGCTTTACGGGGCCACACCGTTCGAAACCGCGACCTCTGCCAGTGCCCAGTTGCAGCCGGTTATGACGCTGCAGTCCAAGGTCATCAGCGTGCGTGAACTGCCTGCGGGGGAGGCCGTGGGCTACGGCGCGCGCTTTGTCACCCAGCGGCCGAGCCGGATCGGCGTGGTGGCCATGGGTTATGCCGATGGTTACCCGCGCCTGGCGCCCAATGGCACGCCAGTGCTGGTCGATGGCGTGCGTACCGTGCTGGCGGGGCGGGTATCGATGGACATGCTCAACGTCGACCTGACCGATGTGCCCCAGGCGGGCGTCGGCAGTACGGTCGAGCTGTGGGGCAAGCAGGTGCTGGCCAGTGACGTCGCCCACGCCGCTGGCACCATTGCCTACCAGATCTTCTGCAACCTGCGCCGCGTGCCCTTGCAGTACGTTTAGTCCAGCGTCTGGGCGCGCCATGCGCCCGGGCCGACCCATCGCCCGCCAATGTGTTGTAAATCCCGAACGCTGTTGCCATGATACCGGCCATCATGAACTGCTCAGCATTCCAGGAGGCTTTCGCATTGGACGTCGGCGAACGACTGCAAGCCATTCGCAAACTCAAGGGTTTGTCCCAGCGTGAACTCGCCAAACGAGCGGGCGTCACCAACAGCACCATTTCCATGATCGAGAAGAACAGCGTGAGTCCCTCGATCAGCTCGCTGCGCAAGGTGCTGGGCGGGATTCCAATGTCCATGGTGGAGTTCTTTTCCGAAGAACTGCAGGCCGAGCGGCCAACCCAAGTGGTCTACAAGGCCAATGAGCTGATCGATATCTCCGACGGCGCGGTGACCATGAAGCTGGTCGGCAAGGCCCACCCCAGCCGGGCCATCGCCTTTCTCAGCGAGGTCTATCCGCCGGGTGCCGACACCGGTATGGAAATGCTTATGCACGAGGGCGAGGAGACCGGCATCCTGGTGGAAGGGCGCCTGGAGCTGGTGGTCGGTCAGGACACCTACGTGCTCGAAGAGGGCGACAGCTACTACTTCGAAAGCAGCAAACCGCATCGCTTCCGCAACCCGTTCGATACGCCCGCCCGCTTGATCAGCGCCGCCACGCCGGCGAATTTCTGAGTCGGCCGGTCGCGCTGATCAGTTTCTGGTCTGCTCCGAGCGTCAACTCGCAGGTGTTTGCAGCACATCGAACGCTTGATCACCGAGTTTGAAATCGGCGATGACGTCCATGCCCAGTTTTTGATGGGCCTTCAGCGAGCCAACATTGCTACGGTTGATGAACAGCAATCCACGGCGCTCCCCCATGTAATGACACAGCTTTGTGTAGAGCGCCTTGGGCAGGCCTTGGCCGCGCATGGAAGGATCCACGCAGATGGGGCCGTAGGCGTAGGCATCATCGATGGCCGGGCAGGCGGCGAACATCGCCTTGACGGGCGGCGCGGCGTCGTCAGCGTTTTCGGCACTGAACAGCACGCCTTTGACCTGCTCGCCGTCGATAGCGACTATGATCGGCGTACCCGTTTCGACCCATGTGCGCACCACGGCTGCAGACCAGTCGCCATACAGGGTGCCACCGTTGGCGGCTGAGTTGGCAATCAGCAGGCGGGAGATGCTCACGGAATCGTCGGGAGTGGCAAGGCGAAGTTCAAGCGTCACGGGCATGTCCTGGAGGGTGTGGTCGGTTCGCTCAACGGCCGGTGGCAGCGGCAGCTGTGCAACAATCCCAATAGGATAGCGGTCCAACCTGCAAATAACAGGTCAGGAGGCCAAAGCATGGTGCATCGGTGTTCCATCGAAGTGGCCGTGGACCAGGTGCTGCAGCGTTTGCCCACGCATATCCACATGGGTATGCCGCTGGGCCTGGGCAAGCCCAACCGCTTCGTCAACGCGCTGTATGCCCGCATCAAGGGCCTGCCCGAGCGGCGTCTGACGATCTATACCGCACTGGTGCTGGGCCGCCCGCCCCTGGGCGACGGCCTGCAGAAGCGCTTGCTCGAACCCTTCGTCGAGCGCGTGTTCGGCGATTACCCCGAGTTCGAGTTTCTCGCCGACCTACGCCGTGACGAGCTGCCCTCCAACATCACGGTACAACAGTTCTTCATGCAACCAGGCAGCCTGCTGGGCAGCACGACGGCGCAGCAAAGCTACATCAGCAGCAATTACAGCCACGCCGCGCGCGACATCAATGCCAAGGGGCTGAATCTGGTGGCGCAACTGGTCAGCCAGCACCCCGAAAATGCCGAACGTCTGAGCCTGAGCTGCAATCCGGACATCACCCTGGACCTGCTGCCGATGATCGAAAGGCGTCGTGCGGCCGGCGAAACCATTCTGATTCTGGGCCAGATCCACGAGGCCCTGCCGTTCATGCCCGGCAGTGCTGAGATCGACAGCGAGGCGTTCGATCTGCTGATCGACGGTGCCGAGCAGTCGACGCTGTTTTCCACGCCGAACATGCCGGTCGGTGTGCAGGATCATTTCATCGGTCTGCATGCCAGCACACTGGTGCGCGACGGTGGCACGCTGCAGATCGGTATCGGGGCGATGGGTGATGCGCTGAGCGCCGCCCTGCTCGCGCGTCAGGCCGACAATGCCGGCTACCGGGCGTTGCTCGATGAACTCGACCTGTCGCCCTGGCAGGCGTTGATCCAGGCCGAAGGCGGCGTCGAGCCCTTCGCTACCGGCCTGTATGGGTGCAGCGAGATGTTCGTCAACGGCCTGCTGGCCCTCGCCGAAGCGGGGGTGATACGCCGCAAGGTCTACCCGGACGTGGCACGCCAGGCGGCGGCCAACGCCGGTGTGCTGCACGCCGATGAGGACCGGGACGGGGTGGTGGTACACGGCGGTTTCTTTCTCGGGCCGAACAGTTTCTACGAGCGCCTTCGGCAGATGCCGGCAGCGAGCTTGGCCCGCTTCGACATGACCGCGATCAGCTACATCAACGAGCTGTATGGCGACGAGCAGCTCAAACGTCTGCAACGACGCGATGCGCGGTTCATCAATACCGTGTTCACGGCGACGGTGATGGGCGCGGCCGTGTCGGACCAGCTCGAAGACGGGCGGGTCATCAGCGGCGTTGGCGGGCAGTACAATTTCGTCGTTCAGGGGCACGCCCTGGAGGGCGCACGTTCGGTGCTGATCCTGCGCAGTTGGCGGGAATCGGCAGGTGTCATCAGCTCCAACGTGCTGTGGGACTATGGCCATTGCACGATTCCACGGCACCTGCGCGACATCGTCGTGACCGAGTACGGCATTGCCCAGTTGCGCGGGCGTACCGATGCCGAGGTGATCGAGGCGATGATCAACATCAGCGATTCGCGCTTCCAGCCCAGCCTGATCGACGAGGCCCAGCGCGCCGGCAAGTTGAGCAAGGATTTCGTGCTCGATCCGCGCTTTGCCAACAACACCAGCGAGCGTCTGGAGGCAATCCGCAATCGACACGCGTCGCTGTTCCCGGAGTATCCGCTGGGGTGCGATTTCACCGATGAGGAAAAGGACTTGCTGCGCGCGCTGAACTGGCTCAAAAGCAAGTTCAAGCTCAGCGAGATGCTCGAGCTGGGCAAGGCGGCGCTGGAGGCACCCGAGGCCAGCGGCTACCCTCTGCACCTGCAGCGCATGGGCCTGGACCAGCCACAGGGGTTGCGCGAGGAACTCTACCAGCGCCTGGTACTGGCCGCCCTGCAGGAGACCGAAAACCCGGCGCGCTAGGCGCCGCGGTGGGTCAGGTCACTCCACGAAGGTCACGACGCCATTGGCCAGCGACTGTACCCGGGCCAGGGATTCCACGCGATAGCCTTGCGCATCGAGTTCGGCGCGGCCGCCCTGGAAGGACTTCTCGATGACGATACCCAGTCCGGCCAGTTTGGCGCCGGCCTGGTTGATGATCGAAATCAGCGCCTGCGACGCTTTGCCGTTGGCCAGGAAATCGTCGATCACCAGCACGGTATCGTTGCTGTTCAAATGACGCGGCGAAATGGCCACCGTGCTTTCCGTCTGCTTGGTGAACGAATACACCGAGGCCACCAGCAGGTTTTCCGTCAGCGTCAGCGACTGGTGCTTGCGCGCGAAGATCACCGGCACGCCCAGNNGCCTCGATGGTGACGATCTTGGTGATCCCGGCATCGGCGAACCGGCGGGCGAATTCGTCGCCGATCTGCTGCATCAAGAGCGGATCGATCTGGTGGTTGAGAAAGGCATCGACCTTCAATACCTGATCGGAAAGCACGATGCCTTCTTCGCGAATCTTTTTGTGCAGAGCTTCCACGGTGGTTCCTCGATGTACCAATGTGCGCAGGCCGGCTGTGGCCCGGGCAGGGTTGAATTCAGCGTTTGAGCATGGCGCGGATATCGGCCAATGCGGTATTGCCGCGCACGGCTTTGACTTCCGTGGGCGTGTCGTCGTTACCTTCCCAGGCCAGGTCGTCGGGCGGCAGTTCATCGAGAAAGCGGCTGGGTGCGCAATCGATGATCTCGCCGTACTGCTTGCGCTTGGCGGCGAAGGTAAAGGCCAGGGTCTGCCGCGCGCGCGTGATGCCCACGTAAGCCAGGCGGCGTTCTTCCTCGATGGTGTCAGCCTCGATGCTGGAGCGATGCGGCAGGATTTCCTCTTCCATGCCCATGATGAACACGTAGGGAAATTCCAGGCCCTTGGACGCATGCAGGGTCATCATCTGCACGCCCTCGGCGCCGTCCTCTTCTTCCTGCTGCCGTTCGAGCATGTCGCGCAGCACCAGCTTGCCGATCGCTTCCTCGACCGTCATGGCGCCGTCTTCGTCCTTTTCCAGGGTGTTCTTCAAGGCCTCGACCAGAAACCACACGTTGCTCATGCGGTAGTCGGCGGCCTTTTCACTGGAACTGTTGGTGCGCAGCCACTGCTCGTAGTCGATGTCCATGACCATGCTGCGCAGCGCCCCGATCGGGTCTTCACCGGCGCACTGCTCGCGGACCTTGTCCATATAGCGCTTGAAGCGGCTCAGGCGATCGGTGAAGCGCGCGTCCAGATGCTCGCCCAGGCCGATCTCGTCGGTGGCCGCGTACATCGAGATCTTGCGCTCGGTGGCATAGTTGCCGAGCTTTTCCAGGGTCGTGGAACCGATTTCCCGGCGCGGCACGTTGATCACCCGCAGGAAAGCGTTGTCGTCGTCCGGGTTCACGATCAGGCGGAAGTAGGCCATCAGGTCCTTCACTTCCTGACGCCCGAAGAAGCTGTTGCCGCCACTGAGCCGATAGGGGATCTGGTGGTGCTGCAGCTTCA
>NZ_DJUS01000155.1:9535-14331 GCF_002438365.1 Pseudomonas sp. UBA6276 | reverse complement strand
AAGTGATCCGCCTGTCCGGCTACATCACCGAAGAGAAAATGGCGATCGCCAAGCGTCACCTGTGGCCCAAGCAGCTGGCCAAGGCAGGTGTCGACAAAATTCGCCTGACCATCAGCGATAGCGCCCTGCGTACCGTCATCGAGGGCTATGCCCGCGAGGCCGGCGTGCGCCAGTTGGAGAAACAGCTGGGCAAACTGGTGCGCAAGGCAGTCGTGCAGTTGATCGACAAACCCGATGTGCCGATCAAACTGGTGCCCAAGGACCTTGAAGCTTCTCTGGGGATGCCGGTATTCCGCAGCGAGCAGGTGCTGTCGGGCAAAGGCGTGATTACCGGGTTGGCCTGGACCAGCATGGGTGGCGCGACCTTGCCGATCGAGGCGACGCGCATCCATACCCTGAACCGCGGTTTCAAGCTCACCGGGCAACTGGGCGAGGTGATGAAGGAGTCGGCGGAAATCGCCTACAGCTACATCAGCTCCAACCTTGCGCAGTTCGGCGCCGATTCCAAGTTCTTCGACGAAGCCTTCGTGCATCTGCACGTGCCTGAGGGCGCCACGCCCAAGGACGGTCCGAGTGCGGGGGTGACCATGGCCAGCGCCCTGCTGTCCCTGGCCCGCGATCAGGCGCCGAAGAAAGGCGTGGCCATGACGGGCGAACTGACCTTGACCGGGCACGTCCTGCCAATCGGCGGCGTGCGCGAAAAAGTCATTGCTGCACGGCGCCAGAAGATCATGGAATTGATTCTGCCAGAGCCCAACCGAGGCAATTTCGAAGAGCTGCCGGATTACCTAAAGCAGGGCATCACCGTGCACTTCGCCAAACGTTTTGCCGACGTCGCCAAGATTCTGTTCTGACGCAGCGGCGGCGCAACTGGACGCGGCTCGCGCCGCTGCTACAAGAGCCGTTTCCTACGGGTGGCAAGAACACCACGATCCCTGTAGCAGCGGCGCGAGCCGCGTCCGGGTCCACCGCCACCCCACCGAACGCACCGCAATCTGCTCAAACGCGCCCCGGGCGCCTGACTCCTGCACATTCGATGAACTGGGTTATGCTTGCCCCATCCTCGTCCGTTCGGAGCCACCATGTCCGTCGTCCGCCTGATACTGCCCGCCAGCCTCACCTTGCTCACGGCCTGCGCCCAGCAACCACGGCATAACATCGAACTGGAAGACCAGAGCCAGTGCCCAGTTGCCCTCAGCGTCGGCCAGACCATTACCCTGCAATTGCCCACCAACCCCAGTACAGGCTACCGCTGGCTGGTACAGAACCCCGGTGCCAGCGTCCTGCGCAGCCTGGGTCCGGAGGTCTACAGCAGCGCTCGGGAAACCGGCGTGATCGGTGCCGCCGGGCAATCCACCTGGCGCTTCCAGGCACGCGCGCCAGGTGATGGCCACCTGATGCTGGTACTGCAACAACCCTGGGCCCCGGAAGTCCCGCCCGCTGAAACCTTCAGCTGCGACATCACCGTCAAGTAGCCTGTAGGAGCGGTCATCGGCCGCGAACGAGCCACCTCGGTACCGCTTTTACCCGCGATATTCCTTCGCGGCCGATGACCGCTCCTACGGATCCCCTCAGGGCGCAAAAAACCACACCGCACCCCACAAAAAATGCACCCCCGCCCCACATCCGCTAAAATGCCGCCCCGTTTTCCCGCAACCCGCCTGGATCGCCCCGTGAGCAAAGAGCCCGACCGCCTATTCGCCCAGCCCCTGAGCCAGGTCCCCGACTTCGCCTTCAACGAAGACGTGGTGCGCGTGTTCCCGGACATGATCAAACGCTCGGTGCCCGGTTACCCCACCATCGTGGAAAACCTCGGCGTGCTCGCGGCGCAATTCGCCCAGCCCAACACCACCCTCTACGACCTGGGCAGCTCGCTGGGCGCCGTCACCCAGGCCCTGCGCCGGCACGTGCGCACCGAAGGCTGCCAGGTGATCGCCATCGACAACTCCCAGGCCATGGTCGAGCGCTGCCGTGAATACCTCAACGCGCAGAACTCCATGTTCCAGGAACTGCTGCCGGTCACCGTCATCGAGGGCGACATCCTGGCCCTGGACTTCAAACCGGCCTCGGTGATCGCACTCAACTTCACCCTGCAGTTCATCCCCCCGGCCCAGCGCCTGGAACTGCTCACCCGCATCCACCAGGCCTTGGTGCCCGGCGGCGCACTGATCCTCTCGGAAAAGCTGCGCTTCGAAGACGACCAACAACACGACCTGCTCACCGACCTGCACATCGCCTTCAAACGCGCCAACGGCTACAGCGACCTGGAAATAGCGCAGAAACGCAGCGCCATCGAAAACGTCATGAAACCCGACAGCCTCGAAGAAAACCGCGATCGCCTGCTTGCTGCAGGCTTCAGCAAGGTCGTGCCCTGGTTCCAATGCCTCAACTTCGCCTCGATGATCGCCCTGCCATGATTGACCTGTCCCCGCTCGTCCGCCGCCTGGCCAACACCCCGCTGGCCAACTGGGCCAATGGCCTGCAAGCCCAGCTCGACACCAAGATGGAAAAAGGTCACGGCGACCTGCAACGCTGGCAGAGCGCCCTCGATGCCCTGCCCCCGGTCACCGCCTGCGACATCGACCTGGTCAACGGCCTGCGCCTGGACTGCGCAGACAACGCCGCCACCCACGACCAGATGCGCGCTGCCCTGATGGGCCTGTCACCCTGGCGCAAAGGCCCGTTCGACCTGTTCGGCGTCCACGTTGACACCGAATGGCGCTCGGACTGGAAATGGGAGCGCGTCGCCCCGCACCTCGACCTGCGCGGCAAACGGGTCCTCGACGTTGGCTGCGGCAACGGCTACTACCAATGGCGCATGCTCGGGGCCGGCGCCGACAGCGTCATCGGCGTCGACCCCAACTGGCTGTTCTTCTGCCAGTTCCAGGCGGTGCAGCGTTATCTGCCCGACCTGCCC
Organism: Pseudomonas sp. UBA6276; assembly: GCF_002438365.1. Taxonomy (NCBI): domain Bacteria; kingdom Pseudomonadati; phylum Pseudomonadota; class Gammaproteobacteria; order Pseudomonadales; family Pseudomonadaceae; genus Pseudomonas; species Pseudomonas sp. UBA6276. Next base: position 11,414 of record NZ_DJUS01000155.1, on the reverse strand, counting down.
GCCTGGCACCTGCCCTTCGCCCTCGAAGACCTGCCCGCCGGCCTCGAAGGTTTCGACACGGTGTTTTCCATGGGTGTGTTCTACCACCGCCGCTCCCCCATCGAGCACCTGCTGGCGCTCAAGGACTGCCTGGTCAAAGGCGGCGAACTGGTCCTGGAAACCCTGGTCGTCCCCGGCGACGTACATCAGGTCCTGGTGCCCGAAGACCGCTACGCGCAGATGCGCAACGTCTGGTTCCTCCCCTCCGTGCCCGCCCTGGAACTGTGGCTGCGCCGCGCCGGCTTCAGTGACGTGAAATGCGTGGACGTGAGCATCACTACCGTGGCCGAGCAGCGCGGCACCGAATGGATGAAGTTCCAGTCACTGAGTGACTTCCTCGATCCGGACGACCACAGCAAAACCGTCGAAGGCCTGCCAGCGCCAATGCGAGCGGTGATCACTGCCCGTAAATAAAGGTCCAGGCTGGAACAGGCGAATGAACGGTGAACAAACCCCGTCGCACTCGCCTCCCTGCCGCTCATCGACTCCTTCACAGAACCACAAAAAAATCCTGAAGGGTTGCATTTCGCGGAAGGCAGGCAGGGCAAGGACTTGAGCCCACCCATGGGAAAATCTGGCTATTTTCTGAACAGCCAGTCGGGTTTCTAAGCCGAACTCAAGCCTATATCCTGTGTCCACTTCTTACGAAAACCACCACATAGGCGATTTTCGTAAGGTTGCGGCTGTTACTGCCTACACACCGGCAGTGAACGCAACAGTCCTGAGAAATACGAGTTTCGACCGATTTTTTTGTGTCCGCACGTGAACACGAGCAAGCAAAAAACCCTATAATCGCCGCCCACTTCAAGGACCTGAGACATGACCCATCGCGACATCGAAGCCGGCACGAGTCCATCGACCGAAGCCCGACCGCGAAGCGAGTCCCTCAGCGCGTTCCGACCGGATCGTTGATAGCCCACGCTGTGGCACCACGCTGAAAAAGCCTGGACCCGGCGACGCAACACGCACGTAACGCCAGGTTGCACCACGCAACCCCGGTAATCAGATTTCCAAATTCATCAGCCGCCACGAGCGGCCTCGAGCAGGAGCCTCCCCCATGCTGAGCTGGGACGAATTCGACAAAGAAGACGCAGCCGAACCCGCCAAAGGCGCCAACGCCGGCCACGCCAGCGAAGCTGCCATGGACAAACTCGACAGCGCCGGCGGTGCCGCCGCCCAGGAAGCCCGCGCCGCCCACGCCAGCGACTCCGCCGCCGTAGCCCGCGCCAAGGCCGCCCTGAACAAACTCGACATCGCCGAAGGCCTGGCCGAGCTCGAAGGCTCCGCCGCCCGCGTCGCCGTCGACGAGAAGCGCATGATCAACTGCCGCGCCGACCTCAACCAACTTGTCCCCTTCAAGTACGACTGGGCCTGGCAGAAGTACCTGGATGGCTGCGCAAACCACTGGATGCCGCAAGAAGTCAACATGAACGCCGACATCGCCCTCTGGAAAAACCCGGAAGGCCTGACCGACGACGAACGCCGCATCGTCATGCGCAACCTGGGCTTCTTCAGCACCGCCGACTCCCTGGTCGCCAACAACCTGGCCCTGGCCGTGTACCGCCTGATCACCAACCCGGAGTGCCGCCAGTACATCCTGCGCCAGGCCTTCGAAGAGGCGATCCACACCCACGCCTACCAGTACTGTATCGAATCCCTGGGCATGGACGAAGGCGAAATCTTCAACATGTACCACGAGATCCCATCGGTCGCTAAAAAAGCCGCCTGGGGCCTCAAGTACACCCGCGCCATCTCCGACCCGGAATTCAACACTGGCACCGTCGAAACCGACAAAGAGCTGCTGCGCAACCTGATCGGCTACTACTGCGTACTCGAAGGC
>NZ_DJUS01000155.1:0-9393 GCF_002438365.1 Pseudomonas sp. UBA6276 | reverse complement strand
ATGATGGAGGACTACCTCAAGTTCATCGCCAACCGTCGCTTGTCGCAGATTGGCTTGAAGGAAGAGTACCCAGGCACCACGAACCCGTTCCCATGGATGAGCGAGATCATGGACTTGAAGAAGGAGAAGAACTTCTTTGAGACGCGGGTGATTGAGTATCAGACGGGTGGGGCGTTGAGCTGGGATTGATGGTGGACCCCACTACTCTGCACTACTAGAAAGAGGCCGCTGTTAGGCGGCCTTTTTTATGCCTGAGATTTAGGTATTTTTGACCCATCGTCCACGCAACATGCTTTTCAGTTCACCAAGGGACAAAGTCATATCACGCCTGCGGTGGACCATTGCATGGCAGTTGGCGCAAAGCGTCACAAGATCTGTTTCCGGGTTGACGGCTTTTTCGCCTCCGAAGTCCGAAATAGGTACAACGTGGTGAACGTGAATGAAGCCTTTCGCGTGGTCACCATAAGCCTGTTCAAAATCGAAACCACACGCTTTGCAGCCCAGTCCATGGATTGCAATAGCCTTCACGCGCAGGTCTTTGCGACGCTCATAGCGGGTTCCGAAGTAGCTTGTCTTGCTGCCTTCGTTCGCGGATATGAAGGTCAACGGATCATCCTGTATATCCGGTAGATCCGTCTCAACCTGAGTAGGTAAAAGCTTCGCGTGGCTCAAGATCAGATCATAATCAGCCTCGGATACTGGTCGAACACCATCCCGCCAATAGTTTGTCAGACGGGTCGCTGGAATGGTCTCCAGATACCCCCCACCGCTTTTCGCGGGTACTGCGCGCTCAAAAGGAGTGAAGCCTTCGATCAGCGCAAAAAGATCTCCCTTATCACTGCCGCGATCGGCGTAAATCTTGCCGATCCGTGCCTTGCCAAAGTAATGGGGCTCACCACTAAGTCGTGTAGAGGCGAATGCTTTATCTTTGATGCGCCCTTTGTAATAGATCACCTCGGTTCCCGGAGTGAGAAACAGGCGGTAGCGCTTTGGAAAATGGTAAACGGAACCTGTCTCGTCTTCCCATTGCGATATATCGTTTTCAACGATGACTACGGGCATTCCATTTCCTCCCACGTGGTAGCAAAAGCCTACCAAACATGAGGAAATTTCCTACAGGATATTTAGAGTTATCATGCAGCAGCGCGATCAGCAGCCTAGCATGCCTGGCCACTATCAATCCCGAAGCAGACCTCGGCAGCGGCCTGTTCTCAGACCCAGTAAACGTCCAGGAGTGGATGCCTTCGATCAATAGCCCTGGTCTTGCAATCAGCGCACCCTTCGGTCATCCCAAATAACCGAGGTTAATAGCAGATCACGGAACAGCTTCGCGTAATCTTTATTTCGACGCTTTGGCGGTGTTGCAACTCGCCGCAGCCCACAAAAGCTCTCCCCTTTTACATTGCGAGGTACTTGAGATGTGTGATCATGCGATGTGTGTTGCAGTCCATTCGACGTCGCCTTGGATATGGAGAGCGAACGTGGCTATCGGGATTTGGTTGCCGAGGACTGTTGGAATGAATGGCAGTGCTTACGTCGATCATTGGGGAACTGTTAAGCACTCAACGCAAGGGACCTGAACTAAACCGCCCCTCCCCCAACGACCGTGCATCATTCCCCCTGTCATCCCGCGCATCCAGATCCGCCCCCTTCGCCGCCAACGCCTCGAGAATATCCTTGCGCTGAAACAGCGCCGCATACATCGCCGCCGTCTGCCCCGAGTTATTTCGCTCATCCGTCGCGCAGTCTGCCTTGAGCAATCGATGGGCGATGCTCACTTCACCTTTGAAGATGGCCCCCATCAGCGCAGTGTTCCCGCGCTTATCCTGGCTGCACGGATTCGCCCCAGCCGCCAGCAACTGCTCCACAGCCGCCGTCTGGCCGTGATAAGCCGCCAGAATCAATGCGGTGTAGCCACTTTCATCGCGGGTGTCCAAGTCATAATGCGATTCGATGAACGCGCCCAAACGGTCGGTGCTGCCCGAACGTGCGGCGTCGAAGTACAGTTCACGAAGTTGCTGGCGGGTATCGAGGGGCGGTGTGTCATCGGCCAAGACAGCTGTTGAAAGCATCACCACCGAGCAGATCCAAGGAATGAAATATCGCATGAGGTTTTGCTCCTGAAGATCATCGACCGTCGTCAGACGGTCGGTGATCGGATGCATCAGTCCTGAAGCTTGGCGGCCAACTGTTTGACCTTTTCCAAATCGCCATTGGCAACTTTGGTCACGCCTGTGCCGTAGGCCGGATCGGCCTTGTACAGATACGACAGCATGATGTTTTTGCTTTCGGTATCCGTGTCAGCCAAAGAACCGCCGAAGCTGTTGATCAGATCCTGCTGCTCCTTGGGCGAATAGGAGCGGTACAAGTCGCCTGCCTGTTTGAAGTTCTGCTCGCGCTGAATCTTCGCCTGCTGGGTAGTACCGCTCAAAGCCGTTTGGCTGTAACGCGCGCTGTCGTCGCTCGGGCGCGGCGCAAGACGGCTCGGTTCGTAGTTCACCCCACCGGTGGTATGTCCGCTGTTCAAGGCGCCATCTTGGTTGCCGTTGTTGACGGTGACGCGCGGACGGTTGATCGGCAAACTCATGCCGTTGGCGCCCAGGCGATACATCTGGGTATCGGCGTACGAGAACACACGGCCTTGCAGGAGACGGTCTTCCGATGGTTCGATCCCCGGCACCACGTTGGACGGTGCCATGGCGAACTGTTCGGTCTCCTGGAAGAAGTTGTCGACGTTCTTGTTCAGTACCATCTGCCCGATCTTCTGCTCCGGTACGTCAGGCCAGATCTTGGTCGCGTCGAGCGGGTCGAATGCGAACTTGGCCAGGTCTTCAGGTTTGAGCACCTGGATATACAAGTCCCACTTCGGGAAATCACCCTTGTTGATTGCGGTGACCAGGTCATGGGTCATGTGCGCGTAGTCTTTGCCCTGGGTTTGCACGACTTGTTCCGGGTCCAGATTCTTCAGACCTTGCAGGCTCTTCCAGTGAAACTTCACGTAGTGCACTTCGCCTTTGGCGTTGACGAACTTGTAGGCGTGCACGCCATTGCCGTCCATGAAGCGATAGCCTGCAGGCGTGCCTTCGTTGGAGTACAGCAGGGTGAGCGTACGCGTCGCTTCCGGAACATGGGAGAAGAAGTCGAAACGACGGGAATCGTCGTCAAGGTTGGTGCGCGGGTCGGGTTTGAACGCGTGCACCATGTCGGGAAATTTGATGGCGTCACGAATGAAGAAGGTCGGGAAGTTGTTGCCGACCAGATCCCAGTTGCCGTCCGCCGTATAGAACTTGGTCGCGAAACCACGTGGGTCGCGCAGCGTTTCCGGCGAGTGGTTGCCGTGGACAACCGACGAGAAGCGCACGAACACCGGTGTATGGGTGCCTGGCGTAAACACCTTGGCCTTGGTCAACTCACTGATGTTGCTGGAAGCGACGAACTCGCCATGCACACCCGTACCACGGGCATGCACCACGCGCTCTGGAATGCGCTCGCGGTCGAAGCGCTGCAGTTTCTGCAACAGCTGAACGTCCTGAAGCAGCGCCGGCCCGTTGGGTCCGGCGGTCTGTGAATTCTGGTTATCGCCGACGGCGGCGCCGTTGTCGCGGGTCAAGGTATCGGCAAACGCGGACGACAAAGACATGCCGATGGCCAATGCAGTAACTGCATACCCTGATAAGGTTCTGATTTTCATAGTGAATCCCTCACGCTTCTTATGTTCTGGAGAAACCGCGAGGGTAACGGCAACCACTGGCGTGGCTAAATTGGAAGAGCCTATCAGTCTGATAGGCAAAGATGCCTACCGGTGTTACTGGCTAGAATCCGCGCCTACCGACGCTCGCAACCCATCCTCCGGCACGAATATCCAACCCTCTACCGGATCTATATCCGCCATCGGCTGAGCCAGCCATTGCGGTCTATGCTCGAAGGCCCAGGCCAGCAACGCGCACGTCAGCGCATCCTGCGCATCGACGTGTTCAAGCCCCGGTACAAATATTCGCGGAACGCTTGCGCCGTCGACGTAGAAAGGCGCTCGCAAGGCCTCGATGCAGGCGGACCGTTTGCACGCCGAGGGATAGGCTTCGATCGCCCTCAGCATCCGCCCGTCCGTCCATACGCCACAGGCTTGCCGAACGGGCGCGAATCGCCCCAGCACGTGCATGCCCTTGGTTGCCTGGCTACCGATCATGTCCTTGATCGGCGACAGCGGATAGAGCCCTCTTTCGAACAGAAAATGCTCGGTACGCCGGTGCAGGTAGGGGTTGCTGGATGACTCGCCAACAGTGGGCACGGCCATGCCACGGGTGATGAGGTCGATGAAAGGTCGGGAGAAGCCCAGCGGAGTGTCGATGCCCATGAGCAGGCAGGGCGCCTGATGAACTGCAGTGTCTATTGCACACAGCTTCAACAGCCCATGGACAAACTCTTCCGTGGAACTTGCTTCATTGATCGTCCGCCGCAGATTGCCCCGCCATGGCTTACCGACTAGCCGGCGCTCAGCATCCAGAACGACCAGAGCATCGCGGCTAGCCGGGTTCCGGTCACAATTCCAGCCGCCGACGTCCCAGCCCATGAAGAGTGTGGAAGCGTTCGGTTCAATCATGGCGGGCACTCATGCAGGTAAAGAAAATATTCGACGCGCCTTCGGAAACTGGCCAATAAAAGAACTCAGGCGCACTGTTACGTTCATCCAACACATCTGTATCTATCAATTCGGCGCCCGTGGCCGTGTCATGCATGACGACGTCTCGCCCGAAAACTTACCGCTAAGGCACCCCTACCCCTGCAAACGTGCCAACGCGGTTGCCCGGCAGCTTTCCAGAATCTCGTCAGCCAGCGCGGAGTCGTCCGGACACGCCCTGGAGAGCATCAGTGCGCCGACCAGGTGCGCCAGGGCATTGATTCGCTCGGCCCGGGCGGTCTGCCGCGTGGCCTCGTCTACCTCGACCGAAGCAGGCGCCACACCGGCCAGGATCCGCTCCATCCCCTGCGCAAACACCGCCTTGATCTCTTCAGGCTGGCGCGCGGCATCGGCCGACAATGCCGCCAGGGTGCAGCCCTCACCAGGTGCATCGCGATGCTCGCGCGACAGGTAGCCCTCGATCAGCGCTGCACGTTCGGCCTGAGCCGTGCTGGCTTCCATCTGCGCGAAGCCACACGCCGCCGCCTCGCTCATGAGGTCTGCCTTGGAGCGGAAATGCTTGTAGAAACCGCCGTGAGTGAAGCCGGCCGCGGCCATCAGATCAGCCACGCTCACGCCATCGTAACCCCGCTCGCGAAACAGGGTGGAGGCGGTTTCAACGATGTGCGCACGGTTGGCCTGCGCCTGTGCCTTGCTGACTTTCATGTCGATGCCTGTGAGGTGAACAGTGAAGCCGAGTATACATTGATGTCGACTGACATCAAAATACTTGACGGTTTAGATTTCGATCATCATCATAAATCCGTCGCAGCGCAGTGCTGCCATCTAGCCGTCAGGAATCTCCTCCGATGAACACGCTCCCCACTGTAATGATCACCGGCGCCTCCACCGGCATCGGCGCCACCTACGCCGAACGTTTCGCCCGCCGCGGGCACGACCTGGTCCTGGTCGCACGCAACCGCGATCGCCTGGCACAACTGGCCGCAAGATTGCGCGACGAAAACGGTGTGAACATCAACCTCATGCAAGCGGACCTGACCCGCGCCGAAGATCTGGCTCAAGTGGAGAAGCGCCTGGCCGAAGATGGCAGCATCGGCGTCCTGATCAACAACGCCGGCGCAGGTCAGGCCGGCGGCTTCACCCAACAAAGCGCCAGCGCCCTCGATAGCCTGCTCGCGCTCAATGTGACCGCAGTGACACGCTTGGCAGCGGCCATCGCTCCGCGTCTGGCGCAGGCGGGTCATGGCAGTATCGTCAACATTGGCTCGGTGGTGGGTCTGGCTCCCGAGATGCAGATGACTGTGTACGGTGCCACCAAGGCGTTCGTGCTGTTCCTGTCCCAGGGCTTGCAAGCGGAACTGGGCCCCAAGGGCGTCTATGTACAAGCGGTGCTGCCCGCGACCACACGCACCGAGATCTGGCAGCATTCCGGGATCGATATCGCGACCTTGCCTGAAGTCATGGAAGTGGGTGATCTGGTGGACGCCGCCCTGGCAGGTTACGACCTTCGAGAGCTCGTCACCATCCCACCGCTGCATGTGGCCGAGCGCTGGACGGCACTCAATGATAGTCGTCATTTGCTGCTCGCGGATCTGCGCCAGGCAACGCCGGCCGAGCGCTATCTGACCTCTGCCACTGTTGGGCAATGAGTCATGAAAGCGTTCATCATCGATCGTTACGGTAAAAGCGTCGTCGGCCAGATAGCCGAAATGCCCGAGCCCACCCTGGCTGCTGGCGACGTCCTGGTGCAGGTGCATGCGGCCGGCGTCAATGCGCTGGACGTCAAGATTCGCAACGGCGAATTCAAGCTGATCCTGCCGTACACGCTACCCTTGGCATTGGGTAATGACGTAGCGGGCGTGGTGCTCGAAGTCGGAGTCAATGTCACCCGCTTCAAACCCGGCGACGAGGTGTATGCGCGGCCGCACCCGTCGCGTATCGGCACCTTCGCCGAACGCATTGCCATCGATCAATCGTATGTAGCCGCCAAGCCTGTGAACCTGACCATGGTCCAGGCAGCGTCTCTGCCCTTGGTGGCTTTGACCGCCTGGCAAGTCCTGGTCGAAACCGCCAAGGCCAAGCCGGGCCAGAAAGTCTTGATCCACGCAGGCTCAGGTGGCGTGGGTACGGTCGCCATTCAGCTGACCAAACACTTGGGCGCCTATGTGGCCACTACCACCAGCACGGCCAATGTCGAGTGGTTGAAGGCCTTGGGCGCCGATCAGGTGATCGATTACGAAGCGCAGGATTTCGCCCGAGAGCTGCAATACTACGACGTCGTACTCAACAGCTTGGGATCGGACGTATTGAGCGAGTCGGTGAAGGTCTTGAAGCCCGGCGGCCAGTTGATCTCCATCTCCGGCCCCCCGACCCTGGCGTTCGCCGCCAGCCAGAGCCTCGGCTGGCCCCTGAAGCAACTTATGCGGTTGTTGAGCTACCGCATCCGCAAACAGGTCAGTCAGCAGGGCTGCAGCTATGATTTCGTATTCATGCGCGCGGACGGCGAGCAACTCGCACACATCAGCCAGCTCGTGGAAAGCGGTGTCATCACCCCGGTGATCGACACGGTCTATCCCTTCGCGAAGATTGCAGACGCACTGGCCCACGTCCGAAATGGTCGCGCAAAGGGGAAAGTGGTGATCCAGATGCAACCACCTGCATGAAATGTCGCAGCAGGTAAGGTCAGGCGTATGGAAGAAACAGCCATTACCGCTTAGTCTGAGCGTCGACGGCCTGCGTTATGAAATCACCTTGATCAGCGATGCTCACACTACGCAGTCCAAGCCAGATGCCGATGCTGCGCAGATCATTGACCACCATAACGCGACCTTATCCAGCATCAAGAGCTTCGGTGTACGTATCCAGGCGCTGCAAACCGCAGCCGTCGACTTCAATACCTGAATAGAGAACACCCACACTCAAGAGGTCCGTACACTCAAATCGAGGGTACGGATGCACCGCACACCAGTTGCGCGAACCCTTCCCGAACTGGATGCCCGCTCGCGCGTTTATGGGTCAACAGGTAATGGTCCACCCTGGGGAATACCAGCTCGTCGCGCGCCATCACATTCAGAAATGCTCGATGATTGTCGTAGACGCCCCTGGGGACTACCGCCATGCCTATCCCCTGCTCGACACACGCCATGATGCCGCCCCAGCTCCCACACACCACTGTCTCCACACCCTGCAACGACGCCTTGCACCAGGCCAGTGCCACCGCCTGGAAAGGGCACCCTTCAGGCCATGCCAGAAGCTTTCGGTTGTTCAGATCCAAGGGGCCCTGCTGCAACCACGCCTGTGGATGAACCAACACCGGCCGCTCACCTGCGATCTTATGACTAGTGAGCTTCGGATTGACTGGAGCAAACGCAACTATGGCAATATCCAGCCTCCCTTCCACAACGCTCTCTACAAGATCCGGCCATGTACCCGTAGTGATCTCCAATACCACTTGGGGATACTCACGCGTGAACACCGCAACTATGGCGGCCAGGCGGGTACTGACAAAAGAATCGATACCCCCCACTTTGAGCGTACCGCTGAGCTTTTGGGTGTCATCGAAACACGCCTGTGCTTCGGAAAATGCCTCCAGCACCTTTTCTGCATGAGTCAGCAGGTGCTTTCCAGCGGCGCTTAATTCGACGCCTTTGTCTCGTCTATTCAATAGACAGCATCCGAGCTCGGCCTCCAGGGCCTTCATGCGCGCTGTCACGTTCGAGGGTACGCAATGCACCGATTTGGCGGCCTTGACGATGCTTCCCGCTTTATAGATAGCGGTGAGCATCCTTAATTGCGAGATATCCATATACACCTCTGGTGAATCGCCGATTCATTTATTTTTAGTTGTGTGAGCCTCCTAGCCCATGGATTCTACTGCTACTGCCTAGTCAGCATCAAAAACCAAACGACAACTTCGAAGCACCAAGTTACAAACAAGGAGCTGCGCATGTCCGGTTATTATGAAGAGATCACCAAGCTCGCTACCTCTGTACATCAGCACGGCGCTTTGAATAACGCCTTTTATGAACGCTGGCTGGCCGCCCCGCTGTCTTTTGATGAACTGGCGCTGTTTGCGAAGAATTATTTGGTAAGAACTTCGCAGACTTCGACAATGCTTGCATTGTCGCTGGTACACACCGACAACCTCTGCGCCCGCGTCGAGATTGCCAAGAATCTGTACTCCGAATACGGCTACGGTCAACCGCAGAAAGCCCACATTCATTTGTTGGAGAATTTCCTGACCGATCTCCTGAGCAGAGTAGCGGTTGCTTACACGCCAGTGACAAAGCTGAGCGATGATCTGATCCTGCCAAGCACTCGCCAGTTCGTGGCTGAGCAGCAAGCCCTGTACACCCGCACGCCTGAGAAAAGTGGCTGTCAGCGCGCATTGGGCGCACTGTTGGCCCAGGAATGGCTCGCATTTTCCACGCTCACCCGCCTGTATGAGGGCGTGCGGCACTACCAGCATCTCTACGCTTCCAACGACGAATTCCACGAGCATTGCGAGTACTTCTACGTCCATATCGGCAATGCCGAGAAGGAGCACAAGATACAGGCGATTCACACAGCCACTCTCGAGTGTCACGACGATGATGAGTTCGCAGCGCTGGCAGACGGTTTCTATGATTTCATGACACTAACGGAGCAGTACTGGAACGGCATCGCCCATGCCATGGGGTATCGCCCGAGCCAAGAGCAAGCACCCTCCACACTCAGGATCTGAAAATCAGCCAGAAAGACAAAACCCCTACCTG
>NZ_DJUS01000085.1:0-2936 GCF_002438365.1 Pseudomonas sp. UBA6276 | reverse complement strand
CGGCCTGGCGTGCATCACGCCGCTGTCCGCTGTCGTAAAAGGTAACAAGTTGATCGTGCGTCCGCTGCCAGGATTGCCCGTCATCCGTGACCTGGTCGTGGATATGAGCATCTTCTACAAGCAGTACGAGAAGGTGAAGCCGTTCCTGCAGAACGACACACCGGCTCCGGCCATCGAGCGTCTGCAGACTCCGGAAGAGCGTGAAAAGCTTGACGGTCTGTACGAGTGCATCCTGTGTGCATGCTGCTCGACATCCTGCCCGTCGTTCTGGTGGAACCCCGACAAGTTCCTGGGCCCGGCAGCGTTGCTGCAGGCTTATCGTTTCCTGGCCGACAGCCGCGATACCCGGACCAGCGAGCGCCTCGCATCGATGGATGATCCGTTCAGCGTATTCCGCTGCCGCGGCATCATGAACTGCGTCAGCGTCTGCCCGAAAGGCTTGAACCCCACCAAGGCCATTGGCCATGTGCGGAACATGCTGCTGTCCAACGGCGTCTGATTCAACTGCTACACCGCAAGCCGTCACAGCGCAGGATCGATCCTGCGCTGTGACGAAAACCCGAGCGCGGCTGCGTATGGCTTCGCTTTTACTTTCGAAGAAACAAGACCAGCAGGGGCTCCGGGCTGGTACCCGGACTACCAGCGTACAACTCTGAGGTGGCTTGCACGGTCGCTCTACACGGACCGCGTCAATACGCCCAAGGTGTCAGCGCCGGTGGTGTCCCCTAACCGAGGGTGACCAAGCATGCAAGAAAGCGTGATGCAGCGCATGTGGAACAGCGCCCACCTATCCGGTGGTAACGCTGCCTATGTGGAAGAGCTCTATGAGCTTTACCTGCACGACCCTAACGCTGTGCCAGAGGAATGGCGCACCTACTTTCAGAAGTTGCCTGCCGAAGGCAGCACTGCCACCGACGTTGCACACTCCACCATTCGCGATCATTTCGTCCTGCTGGCCAAAAACCAGCGCCGTGCTCAACCGGTTTCCGCCGGGAGCGTGAGCAGCGAGCACGAAAAGAAGCAGGTAGAAGTGCTGCGACTGATTCAGGCCTACCGGATGCGCGGCCACCAGGCAGCCCAACTGGACCCGTTGGGGCTGTGGCAACGGCCTGCTCCGGCAGACCTGTCAATCAACCATTACGGCATGACCAATGCCGATCTGGATACGACCTTCCGTGCCGGCGACCTGTTCATCGGCAAGGAGGAGGCGAGCCTACGTGAAATTCTCGAGGCTTTGCAGCAGACATATTGCCGCACCATCGGCGCCGAGTTCACTCACATCACCGATTCCGAGCAGCGCAGCTGGTTCCAGCAGCGTCTGGAAAGCGTGCGCGGTCGTCCTTCGTTCTCGGCCGAGATCCGCAGCCACGTGCTGGAGCGCGTCACCGCTGCCGAAGGCCTTGAGAAGTATCTGGGCACCAAGTACCCCGGCACCAAGCGTTTCGGTCTGGAAGGTGGCGAAGCCCTGATCCCGATGCTCGACGAGATGATTCAGCGCTCGGGCTCCTACGGCACCAAGGAAGTCGTGATCGGCATGGCCCACCGTGGCCGTCTCAACGTACTGGTCAACACCTTCGGCAAGAACCCGCGCGACCTGTTCGACGAGTTCGAAGGCAAGAAGAAGGTCGAGCTGGGCTCCGGTGACGTCAAGTACCACCAGGGCTTTTCGTCCAATGTGATGACCGCAGGTGGCGAAGTGCACCTAGCCATGGCGTTCAACCCGTCCCACCTGGAGATCGTTTCTCCGGTGGTCGAGGGTTCGGTACGTGCCCGCCAGGACCGTCGCAACGATGCGGTCGGTGACAAGGTGCTGCCGATCTCGCTGCACGGCGACGCTGCATTCGCCGGCCAGGGCGTGGTCATGGAAACCTTCCAGATGTCGCAGACCCGCGGTTTCAAGACCGGCGGTACCGTGCACATCGTGATCAACAACCAGGTTGGTTTCACCATCAGCAACCCGTACGACGCGCGCTCCACCGAGTACGCGACCGACGTGGCCAAGATGATCCAGGCGCCGATCCTGCACGTGAACGGCGATGATCCGGAAGCCGTGGTGTTCGTCACCCAGCTGGCCATCGACTATCGCATGCAGTTCAAGCGCGACGTGGTCATCGACCTGGTGTGCTACCGCCGTCGCGGCCACAACGAGGCCGACGAGCCAAGTGGCACTCAGCCGCTGATGTACCAGCAGATCGCCAAGCAGCGCACCACCCGCGAGCTGTATGCCGAAAGCCTGATCAAGGCCGGCGTGCTCGACGAAGGCAGCGTGCAGAGCCAGATCGACGAGTACCGCAATGCGCTGGACAACGGTCTGCACGTGGTCAAGAGCCTGGTCAAGGAGCCGAACAAGGAATTGTTCGTCGACTGGCGTCCTTACCTGGGCCATGCCTGGACGGCGCGCCATGACACGCGCTTCGACCTCAAGACCCTGCAGGAACTGTCCGCCAAGCTGCTGGAGATTCCCGAAGGCTTCGTGGTGCAGCGCCAGGTGTCCAAGATCTACGAAGATCGCCAGAAGATGCAGGCCGGTGGCTTGCCGATCAACTGGGGCTATGCCGAGACCATGGCGTACGCGACCTTGGCCTTCGAAGGTCATCCGATCCGCATGACCGGCCAGGACATCGGCCGCGGCACCTTCTCGCACCGCCATGCGGTGTTGCACAACCAGAAGGATGCGGCGACCTACATTCCGCTGCAGAACCTGTACAACGGCCAGCCGCGCTTCGATCTGTACGACTCGTTCCTGTCCGAAGAGGCGGTTCTGGCGTTCGAATACGGCTACTCGACCACCTCGCCCAACGCGTTGGTGATCTGGGAAGCGCAGTTCGGTGACTTCGCCAACGGTGCACAGGTCGTGGTCGACCAGTTCATCACCAGCGGTGAGCACAAGTGGGGCCGTCTGTGCGGTCTGACCATGCTGCTGCCGCACGGCTACG
>NZ_DJUS01000083.1:0-5078 GCF_002438365.1 Pseudomonas sp. UBA6276 | reverse complement strand
CAGCTTGCCGTCTTCGGTGATGTACACCGCTTCGCCCGGTGCGAGGTCGCGGATCAGGGTAAAGCCGAGCACGTCCAGGGACACGCTTTCGGAAGCGATCATGTACTCCACGCCTTCGTCGGTGTGCCGCTGGCCGAACACGATCGGGCGGATCGCATGCGGGTCGCGGAAGCCGACGATACCGTAGCCGGTGATCATGGCCACCACTGCGTAACCGCCAGTGCAGCGCTTGTGCACGTCGGTGACGGCCGCAAACACGTCTTCCTCGGTAGGCTGCAGCTTGCCGCGCACCGCCAGTTCATGGGCGAAGACGTTGAGCAGCACTTCGGAGTCGGAGTTGGTGTTGACGTGACGCAGGTCCGATTCGTAGATCTCCTTGGCCAGCTGCTCGACGTTGGTCAGGTTGCCGTTGTGCGCCAGGGTGATGCCGTAGGGCGAGTTGACGTAGAACGGCTGGGCCTCGGCCGAGGTCGAGCTGCCTGCCGTGGGATAGCGCACATGGCCAATACCCATGTGCCCGACCAGCCGCTGCATATGGCGCTGCTGGAAAACGTCCCGTACCAGCCCGTTGTCCTTGCGCAGGAACAACTTGCCATCGCTACTGGTAACGATACCGGCAGCATCCTGGCCGCGGTGTTGGAGGACCGTTAGCGCGTCATACAGCGCTTGATTGACGTTCGACTTACCGACGATACCGACGATGCCACACATGCGACGCAACCCCTACTTAATGAATCTGAACTGAGCACCACTCACTGCGCTTTCGCGGCAGGCAAGAGGTGTTCCTTGAACGGAATGTCAGCCGGTGCGCTGATTCCGCTGGCGAGCCACTGACTGGACATCCCCAGGATGAGGTTTTTCGACCAATCAGCAACCAAAAGAAATTGCGGCAGCAGGCGTGATTCCTGCCACCAGGCATCCTGTTGAACCGGCCCCAGGCTCAGCAGCCCGGCAGCCACCACCACCAGCAAGCCACCGCGCGCGGCGCCGAAGACCATGCCCAGAAAGCGGTCGGTGCCCGACAGTCCGGTGACGCGAATGAGTTCGCCGATCAGGTAGTTGACCATGGCGCCGACCAGCAAGGTGGCCACGAACAGCACGGCACAGCCTGCGATGACACGTGCCGATGGCGTCTGGATGTAATTTTCGAAGTAACCGGCGAGCGAACCGCCGAACAGCCAGGCCACGCCACCTGCGACTATCCACGTGACCAGCGACAGGGCTTCCTTGACGAAGCCGCGTGTCAAGCTGATCAGTGCGGAGATGGCGATGATCGCAATGATCGCCCAGTCGACCCAGGTAAATGCCACGGTGCGGCCTGCATACGGATAAGGCGGCGCATTTTAGCAGAGCGCGGGCGCGGTAGTAAGCGGCGATTGTCGCCTGCACCGCAGCGCGCCCCTTCGCGACGGCTGACCGCTCCCATAGCTTCCCGTAGGAGCGGTCAGCAGCCGCGAGGAAAGCGACACGATCCCACAGCGAACCAAGTCCTCAGCCGCGCTCAGGCTCGAAGCGCACCACGAAACCCTGCAGCTTCTGCTGGCGATTGATCACGTCACGCAACCGTTCGGCCTCGGCGCGTTCGACCAATGGCCCGACGAATACCCGGTTCTTGCCATCGGCCGAGCGCACGTAGGCGTTGTAGCCCTGGGTACGCAAGCTCTTCTGCAGAGCGTCGGCGCCGGCACGGTTGGACAGACTGGCCAACTGCACCGACCAGCTGACCGGCAACCCGTTGGGGTCGATCTTGCTGGCGGTGTCCGGCTTGGCAGCCGGTGCCACCTTGGCGGCTGCAATCGGTGCCGAGGGCTGCACCGATTCCACTGGCTTCTTCGCAGCTGCGGCAGGCGCTGTGGGCACCGGCTGGATGGGCTGGCTCGGCGCGCTCGCCTGCACCGGGGCCTGCTGAGGCACTGGCTCGGACTCGATGATCTGCGGCTCGGGCACGGCAACCGGCTCGACCTGTACCTGTGGCGCGGCCGGCGCCTGGGGTGCTGCCGGGGCCTGCACCTGAACCTGGCGCACGGTGTCGTCCTGCCGCGAAAACAGCATCGGCAGGAAAATCACCGCCAGCGCGATCAGCACCAACGCGCCGATCATGCGCTGCTTGAACACCTTACTGGGCAATGCCATCCACGTTCTCCCGTTCTACGTTGCCATACATCCATTTCAAGGCCTGGGCGACACAGTGGAACGAGCCGAACACCAGAATCTCGTCACCCTCGCCCGCTGCTTCGCACTGCGCTTCGAGCGCATCGGCGAGGCTGCCATGAGACGTCGTGGTGGCGCCAAGGTTCAGGAGTGCAGCATTCAACTCGGCGGCTGGCCGGGTGCGAGGCGTTTTCAGCGGTGCCACCGCCCAGTCGGCGATGACAGGAGCCAGTGGCTCGACCACACCGGCCAGATCCTTGTCGGCCAGCAGGCCGAACACCGCCCGACGCCGGCCCGTCAGAGGCTGGCGCGCCAGACGCTCGGCCAGGAAGCGCGCAGCGTGCGGGTTGTGACCTACGTCCAGGAGAATGTCGACCGTCTTGCCTGCCACGTTCACCCGGTGGCGATCCAGGCGACCGGCCACACGGGTATGCGCCAGTGCCCACCCGATGCGCGCGGCGTCGCGCGGCAGATCCAGGGCAACGTAGACTTGCAGCGCCAGCGCCGCGTTCTCCAGCGGCAGGCTGGGCAGCGGCAACGACAGCAGCTCGACCGGGTAGCCTTCGACGTCCACGCCTCGCCACGACCAGTGATCGTCATGCTCGGTGAAATCGTAGTCGCGACCACGCAGATAGAGCGGACAGCCCAAGGTGGCCACCTGATCGAGCAATGGCTGTGGAGGATCGATATCGCCGCACAAGGCCGGCACGCCGGCACGCAGGATACCGGCCTTCTCGAAGGCCACCGACTCGCGGGTATCGCCCAGGTATTCGGCATGATCCAGGCCGATGCTGGTGATCACGGCGAGGTCGGCATCCACCAGGTTGACGGCGTCGAGCCGACCACCCAGGCCGACTTCCAGAACCACGGCGTCGAGCTCGGCACGCTGGAACAACCAGAACGCGGCCAGGGTGCCCATCTCGAAATAGGTCAGGGTGGTCGCACCACGCGCCGCCTCAACGGCCGTGAACGCTTCGCACAACTGGGCGTCGGTGGCCTGCTGGCCATCGATCACGACCCGCTCGTTGTAGCGCAACAGATGCGGCGAGGCATAGACCCCGACCTTCAGCTCGCGGTCCTGCATCAGTGCAGCGATGTAGGCGCAGGTCGAACCCTTGCCGTTGGTGCCGGTGACCGTCACCACACGTTCGGCCGGCCTGCCCAGGCCCAGGCGTTGCGCGACTTCGCGGCAACGGTCCAGGCCCATGTCGATGGCCGCCGGATGCAACTGTTCCAGGTAGGCGAGCCACTGGCTCAGGCTACGCTCGGTCATACGTTGGCAGGCGCCGGTGGCACCACGATGGGCTCGATCGGAGCGGCCACGTAGGTGGGCGTCGGCAGGCCCATGAACTGGGCCAGCAGGCTGCCCAGGCGCGGACGCAGTTCCTGGCGCGAAATGATCATGTCGATGGCGCCATGTTCGATGAGGAACTCGCTGCGCTGGAAGCCTTCGGGCAGCTTCTCGCGCACGGTCTGTTCGATCACGCGCGGGCCGGCGAAACCAATCAGCGCCTTGGGCTCGGCAACGATTACATCACCCAGCATGGCCAGGCTGGCGGAAACGCCACCGTAGACCGGGTCGGTCAGCACCGAAATGAACGGAATGCCCTCTTCGCGCAGGCGCGCCAGGACCGCCGAGGTCTTGGCCATCTGCATCAGCGAGATCAGCGCTTCCTGCATGCGCGCACCACCGGAGGCGGCGAAGCAGATCATCGGGCAGCGATTTTCCAGGGCATAGTTGGCAGCGCGCACGAAGCGCTCGCCAACAATGGCGCCCATTGAGCCACCCATGAAGGAAAATTCGAATGCGCTGGCCACCACCGGCATGCCCAACAGGGTGCCGCTCATGGAGATCAGCGCATCCTTTTCACCGGTCTGCTTCTGCGCGGCGGTCAGGCGATCCTTGTACTTCTTGCCGTCGCGGAATTTCAGGCGATCGACCGGCTCCAGATCGGCGCCCAGCTCGGCACGGCCCTCTTCGTCGAGGAAGATGTTCAGGCGCGCACGTGCACCGATACGCATGTGGTGGTTGCACTTGGGGCAGACGTCGAGGGTCTTCTCCAGCTCCGGACGGTACAGCACTGCTTCGCAGGACGGGCATTTGTGCCACAGGCCTTCGGGCACCGAGCTTTTCTTCACCTCCGATCGCATGATCGAAGGGATCAGCTTGTCTACCAACCAGTTGCTCATGCTTTATTTCTCCAGTACCGGGGACTGCTGGCCTGGCCAGGTCCCGCGCATGCTCTTGAGCGTGTTCAGATATGAAACGAATGCGTGGGCGAGCGTGGCGCAGGCTTGATACCTGCGTGCCGCGCGTTTCGCGAAACGTATGGACGGTGCCGGGCAGCGCGCCGTCACATGCCGCTCCCACGCACCGCCTTGATGAAAGCGTCGATCTTGCCGTGGTCCTTGATGCCCTTGCTCGACTCGACCCCGCCGCTGACATCCACCGCCCAGGGTTTGACCTGAGTGATGGCCTGGGCGACGTTGCCCGCATGAAGTCCGCCGGCCAGCACGATCGGCTTGTCCAGGTGCTCGGGCACCAGCGACCAGTCGAAGGCTTCGCCAGTACCGCCGGGCACGCCGGCGACGAAGGTGTCGAGCAGAATGCCGCTGGCGTTGCGATAGGCGCGGCAAGCCGCCTGCAGGTCGTCGCCGGGGCGCACCCGCAGGGCCTTGATGTACGGACGGTGGTAACCCTCGCACTCGGCCGGCGTTTCGTCGCCATGGAACTGCAGCAGGTCCAGCGGCACGGCATCGAGGATTTCGCCCAACTCGCAGCGGCTGGCGTTGACGAACAGGCCCGTAGTGGTCACGAACGGCGGCAGCGCGGCGATGATCGCGCGGGCTTGCTGGACGTTCACCGCCCGCGGACTTTTGGCATAGAACACCAACCCGATCGCATCGGCACCGGCGTGCGCAGCGGC
>NZ_DJUS01000084.1:0-55549 GCF_002438365.1 Pseudomonas sp. UBA6276 | reverse complement strand
GCGCCTGCGGTCGCTGAGGAAACTCAATTCAGTGTCCGGGATCAGTTGACCACTATAGACCGAGCGCAACAAATCAACTGGCTCCTGTAAGCGGAATTCATCGGCTAACGCAAGCGCTAGGGTCCCTGGGCCATCAAGAGCGCGGTAGGCTTTTTTTTAAACCGATTTCTATCGTTCCAGACTGCGGATTTGAGCTCCCAGCTCCTGGATTTTCTGCTGCTCAGGTTTCAACGCTTTGCTGGTCGGTGTAGCACCGCCTCGTTCCGGTTGAAGCTGGTCGACCCACCGGCGCAAAGCCGACTTTACCAACCCAAGCGACAGGACTGCATCAGCGTGGCTGTAACCTGGTCGAGCACTGGGCTGGCAGTTTCGCGCTTGAACACGGGGGTAAAGGCACGTCTTTGCTTGCTCATCAAATCTCTAGGTCGCGATGCTTGCCGCCTAAAAAGGTGTCCGGGGTTTTCAAATCACTACAAGTCATTACGCAGCTCGCGTAGACGCCGGTCTCTTATACTTTGGCAATACCTTCACGGTCACGCTGCACGATGATCGAGCGTTCTCGCCAGCTCGGTCGTTTGCCAGTTGCACGAGGGACGCTCGACGTAAATCTTGACACAATCTAATCGACCAATAAGTTGCGACCCTCTTGATCTGGCAGTAATTTCGATCTCCCCACACCAAGGAGGGTGTGACAAACAGGCGGTAACCTTAACCCCGGGCACATTACGCCCAACCTAATTGGCGTAGCCTGCGCCCGATACTTTGACGTTCAGGGAGAACCGATAAATGCCAAAAACTTCAAGCCCGCTGCTGTCCATTATCACCGACCGCTCCAAACTTGCTGGGCTGTTGACGATTCTGCTGCCCGTGCTGCTCGTCACCCTCGACAACACTATCGTTAACTTCGCTCTACCCAAAATCGCCGGCGCCCTTGGCCCCTCGGCTGCCGAACAGCTATGGGTAATCGATGCCTATTCATTAGTGCTCGCTGGCCTTTTGATCACCATGGGCAGCACTGGTGATCGCGTAGGCTACCGGCGCCTGTTGTGTGTGGGGTGCACTGGTTTCGCCGTTGTCTCGGTTGTCATTGTGTTCTCTCAACAGGCCTGGCACCTAATCGCTGGCCGTGCAGTATTAGGGTTGTTTGGCGCGATGATCTTACCTGCGACGCTCGCCCTGATCCGCACCGCTTTCGATGACCGAGAAGAAAGGCGCCTTGCCGTCGCGGCATGGGCGACTTGCCTGACATTGGGTGCGGCGGCTGGACCACTGCTCGGTGGTGTGCTGCTCCAATTCTTGAGTTGGCAGTCGGTGTTTCTTGTTGCAGTACCGTTCCTGCTACCGGTGTTGCTGCTTTCACCAATGATTCCAGAGTCCCAAAGGCAGGCCGGGGTGATGATCGATTATCCGAGCATCCTTTTGAGTCTAGGGGCTATGACGGGCGTGATGCTTTCTCTCAAGCATTTGGCCACGGTGGGTGTAGATGCCTACGCAACTGTGGGAATGCTGATGGGTCTTCTCATGGGGATCGCTTTCGTCCAACGGCAGTTGCAGCTGCAAGAGCCCCTACTCGATCTACGCCTGTTTGACTCGAGCACATTCTGCGTGTCTATCACCGTCAATCTCGTCAGCCTGGGGGCGCTGATAGGGTTCCTCTTTTTCGCTACCCAGCTGTTGCAACTGGTCTTGGATCTGCCACCCATTGCCGCAAGCTTGATACTGCTACCTGGTCAAGTCTGTGCAGTGGCCGCAGGTATCGCTATCGTACCGATTGCACAACGGGTGGCGCCGAACATAGTCATTCCAGGTTGCTTGTGTTTGGCAGCGAGTGCGTTTGCAGTAATGGCGTTATTTACAGCGACGGCGATGAGCGTAGCAGCGGCTTTTATACTGCTCAATGCTGCAGTTGCAGCGATTACCAGCGTTTCCAACGACCTTGTACTGAGCGCAGTGCCCGCTGACAAGGCAGGGAGCGCGTCTTCTGTGAGCGAGACGGCGTATGAGGTCGGCGTGGTGTTGGGGACAACTTTAGTGGGAGGGGCCGTGGCGGCTTGGTATCGATTGAGTCTGGTTTTGCCCGAGGAGCTAAAGGACACAACGGCTGCTATTACGGCGACGTTGGGAGGTGCTCATTCACTTGCGCAGGATTTACCTGCCGAAGTTGGACTGGTGTTGACTGAAGCCGCGAACACCGCTTTCAGTGTAGCAGTAGCAATCGCCAGTGGTCTGGTCGCGGGAGTGATCGTTTTGTTTGCCATATATGCCCGTCATGGCTTACGCAAGGTGTGACGGCCTGAATTGATTCTTGGGCTGGGTGTTGTCGACCTCAAGCATCAACCAACTGGGTCCCAGGGAACGAGGGATATTGAAATGCTTTGTTATGGCGGTGGAACTTGGATGGTATCCGCCTAGCATGGCTAGCCGCTGAGTTTCTATGAGGTCATGATGTAATAATAAACGGGGATACTGCAAGGTTTAGGCTACTTGGGTAACCTGGGTTTAAGACATACAAACTCGTACTTAATCGTTGGGGCGTAGTTCGTCTATCAGTAAGTTGCGAATTCGCAAGTAAAGGAGGTTGTGAAATGGCGCCGTCTAGACGTGACGCAGAATTTGTTGATTGGTGGCTCGATGTCAACACACGCTTCGGCAACTGCGTAACGTCCGATGATCTTTTTGCGCAAGTGGAACAGGAGATTCGGGCGTTGGATTTCGACTGTTTCGCGTACGGATATCGAAGGCCTGTTCCTTTCAATCAGATCGAAGGATGCGTTAAGGGAAGTTATCCCGCAGAGTGGCTGTCGTACTATGAGGAGAGACGTTACGGGGAGATTGATCCGTCAGTGATTATGGCTCGAGAAATAGGATTTGTGATCTGGGCCGACCACAGGGAAATGATGGGTTCTCCAATGTTTTGTGAGGCAAGGGAGTGGGGTTTGAACATCGGTGCGACCTTCATGATGCGTGGCAGAGATCAGACTGTGCATGCGATAGGTGTTTCACGCCGTAGTGGATCAGTGTCTGCAAACGAAGCGCTGCTACTACGATTGAAAATTAGCAATATCTTGGCATTATTGGAGGACTACATCCATCCAGTGGATATAATCACCGCGTCGAATATAAAGTTGAGCTGCAGGGAGCTCGAAGTTCTGAGATGGATCGGTGATGGAAAATGCTCACAAGATGTGTCTTGCATTTTAGGTATTTCTGAGAACACTGTGAATTTCCACGTCAAGGGAATTCAACGGAAATTTGGATCAAGTAACAGAGTGCTAGCAGCGGCATATGCTGCCGCATTGGGATTAATCTAAGTGCAGCAAAATAAATCTACGCTATGACTGACTATTGCGACCGGGTCTGCAGCGACAATCCGACCTAGAAGCTGCCCTGTCGACCTAGCAAACCTACTTTTTTTAGTAGTTGTGACCTCTTTTTGGTTGTTCTAAATTCTACCCTGTTGCACGAGAATAGATAGCCACAGGGGATACTCTCAATGTACCGGTTTGAGTGTAAACAATATATCCAATTGGATGAGGGCGTGATTCAAGATTTAGGAAGATTTAGGGACAGGATATTCATTGGCAGGCTCAAGTGGAGTATCGGCGATACGCAAGAAAATGCAGGTGTGGAATTAGACCAATTTGACGTGCCGAATACTTACTACGTAATTGCTCGGGATGCTAGCGGGAATATCGTTGGATGTACTCGATTATTGCCTACCGTGAAGCCTTTTCTGTTGGGGGATATTTTTCCCGAACTATGTGGCGAGGGCGTGCCTCGAAATCAGCACACATGGGAGATATCCCGCGGCGCAGCATTGAATATCAACAAGGGTCGCTTGGCGGCAGAACTGTTCGATCTTTCACTTCGATTCGCACTGGCACAGGGTGCTCTAAATGTTGTTGCTGTGGTGACCTGCAGCCTTGAACGCTACTTTAAGCTACGAGGGTTCGACTGTGTTCGATTGGGTACGGCGGTGAATTATGGGCACGATCTGCTAGTCGCCCTGAGCTTCTCCACCGAACAGTTTTAGTTTAAAGCTGGAAGTAGATAATTCTGAAGCAATTTTTGAACATGCTTATTAGTTTAATTAGCATGTGCCTTTGCGTAGGCCGCATGTTTGTAAAGTGATTGCTACTATGATTTGATAGCTTGGAGGCGGGGATGATTTACGATGTAGTAGTTGTTGGAAGTGGAGCTATAGGCGGCTCGATTGCGTTTGAGTTGGCTAGCCGAGGCTTGAAAGTATGCAGAGTGGGAGAAACTGTTCGTACTAATGCTGCTTCAAAGGCTGCCGGCGCTATGAACGGATGCTTTGGTGAGGTCACTGCAGGCCTGATGGCCAGTGAGCATGGCCGCCTTAAGTTACAGATGGATATTCAGGCGAAAGGGATGTGGGATGCGTGGTCGGAACGACTTACTAATGCTTCAGGGGACACGAGACCACTCTTCGCTGCGCATGGAACGCATGTGATCCTTAATTCCGCCGGTATGGCCGACATTGACAGCGTCAACTATGCTGCGATTGTGCAGGCATTGGATGACCATGGTGAGCCCTCGACAGTGGTAGATCCATCTGAGCTTGAATGGATTAAAGCCAATGACTTGGTACGGCCACTACAGGCGCTTCTAATCGCTAACGAACATGCCCTGAATTCTCACGTGCTGCTTGAAAAACTTGATCAGGCGTTGCTTTCGTCGAGCGGAGATGTTGTCGAAGCGAATGTCCGCACGTTAGTGACAGAGCAGCGTGTTATCTCTGGAGTAGAGCTAGAAGGTGGAGAGGTAATATCTGGCAAGCAGGTCGTAGTAGCCGCTGGAGTTCATTCTCTTGGACTGTTTGATAGCTTGCATGATGTAAAAGACCTTATTCCACCTCTGTTCGCCGGTTACGGCGTATCGATATTAGTCAAAGTCAAACGAGGGCACACCGTTCCCTCCACGGTCATTCGCACTCCTAATAGGGCTTTCGCCTGCGGCCTGCATTGTGTGCCGCGCTCACCTGAACTGCTCTATCTAGGAGCAACCAACATTTTGGCTGAAGAGCCCCGTTCTCATGCATCGGTTTCCGACGTACAGTTTCTCCTTGACTGCGCGGTCGATCAGTTAAACCTAGACCTGCACGATGCGGAAATTATGAGTATTCAGGTCGGTAATAGGCCTATACCGGCTGATGGGTTCCCACTGATTGGCCCATGCGGCTATAAGGGGCTGTGGATGGCTACAGGCACTTACCGGGATGGTCTGCACCAGTCTCCGCTGTTAGCTAACTGGATGGCTGATCAGATACTAGGTATTGCTAATGATATAGATCTATCCCGCTTCACCCCTATGCGTAAGCCGTTACAAGGTATTTCACGAAGCATGACTGTTGTGGAAACAGTTAAGCAGATGTTTGCTACAGGTTATGAGTATCGTTGGAATATCAAGCCGTACTGGCTGCCGCTGTTAGATAAGGGCATGACCAATAACTACGAAGATTTAATCAATTCTCTGCATCCAGAATTCACTCCCCCGCCTGAACTTGTCGCGTTCGCTTATCTGTATCCCTCGATGTATGACCATCTCGCCCGCTATTACGGAGCATGGTCATGAGTACAGAGCTAGAACAGGAGCGTGCATGCGCGCTGGCAGCATTGCTCAAAGCGGGTGTCTGGGATGCTCAGGGTGATCTACAAGCTCTGGTTGAACACAATTTTCCAAGTACTGAGGTGCTAAGCGACCGAGCAGTCAACACATTTCGGCAAGACGTTTCCGAACGCTGCTTGCGGATTCCGCTAGGGCATATTCTCGGTTACGCCGACTTCGCAGGTATCCGCTTCGTAGTGGGTAGTGGGGTATTTGTTCCCCGGCGGCAGAGCATGGCTATTGTGCAGTGGGTGGAAAAAAAGCTAAACCTGGATAGGACATCGAAAGTTTACGACCTGTGTGCCGGGGTAGGGGCGATTGGCTTATCTATAAGTTCTCGGTTAGGAGTTGGCGTGGTGTGTGTCGATAAAGATCCCACGGCGCTAACCTATCTACAACGCAATTTTTACCGACTTGGCGCCTCAAAATATGGTGCCATATATAAGTCAGCAGATATTATGAATCTTGCGGACTTTCAAGCCGCCGCCGGTACTGTCGATGTCGTAGTTTCCAATCCGCCATATGTTCCTGAAGGCACGACATTGGAGCCTGAGTGGAGTGAGAACCATCCCCCTGGTTCTATCTTCGCACCTGATGAGGGCAAAGGTCTGATTGAAGCGTCGGCACGTGTAGCCAGCCTGCTACTCAAACCCGGTGGTACGTTTCTACTTGAGCATAGTGAAGTGCAATCTTTTCAAGTAAGTATGATTCTAGATGGTGCTGGATTCAACACGGTGCGCACCTTATTGACCGAAGAGTTTAGCGACGCCACAGGGCCGTCTGTAATCACCGTTGGAGTTAGAGCATGAAAAAAATTACAGGAGATTCAAAGAGTAATACTAATGTGCGTAGAGATACCTGGATGAACATTCGAGAGCGACGTACAAGTGACGTAACGACCACAGCTTCTGGAACAGGCGTTACAGCCTTTGAAGTAGTTTCTCGCAAGGGAAAAGTACTCATGTTGGCAGATGGGACCAGCTGTACCGAGTTCATATCATGTTCGTATCTTGGATTGGAAAGCCACCCGGCATTAGTCGGAGCAGCTCAATCGGCTTTAGAGCGCATAGGAGTTCATCTATCTGCCAGTCGGAGCGCGATGAGCCCTTCATATCTGCGAGAGCTTGAGCAATTGCTAAGTGATATCTATGGAGGCTGCAGCATTACTGTCTTCACCTCAACAAGTAATGTGCATCTTGGTGTCCTACCTCTCTTGGGTAGTGGAAGGATGGAAGGCTATCCCACAAAGCGCGCCGTTAAGTGGCTAGTTGATCGCACAGCTCATGCGTCGATGCAGATCCTCCGCGGGGTAATGTCTCAGTTCGGAGACGTCGATCGTGTGGATACTCGAGATCTAACAGGGTTGAAGACAGCGTTGGCAACGTGTGTCAGAGATCACATTACGCCTGTCCTGCTTATTGATGGAGTGGGCTCCATGTCAGGGTTGCTCCCGGTGAATGAGCTCAGCGATCTTCTGGCAACCGCTGGGGGTTACCTTTATGTAGATGACGCACATGGCATCTCCATCACGGGGCGTCATGGTGCAGGTTATGCGTTCGAAGCACTCGGGTACTGCCTACGTCCAAATACGCTGATTGCTGGCTCGCTGAGCAAGGCATTTGGCGGCGCAGGTGGTTTCATAGTTCTAAACGCAGATTATAACTCGGCGCAGCTACGCGCTCTAGCTAATCCGCTAGTATTCGGACATACCGTCTCGGTACCACTTTTGGCTGCCAATGTCGCTTCAGCTCGGCTCCACCTCTCCTCGGATATAGTTGAGTTACAGAATGCGTTGTGGGCAAACGTTCGTCGTTTCGATGGACAAATAGAACACAAATTAATGAACGCTTCTCTACCTGCGCCTATTCGTGGTGCGTTGTTCCACACTGAAAAACAGGGCGTTACCGCAGCTAGCAACTTGCGGGATGCTGGTCTTGTGGTATTTCCGGTCTTCTATCCAATTGTTGAAACCGGTAAGGCAATGCTGAGGTTCGCTTTTTCGTCGCTTCACACTCCAAGTCAGATAGATGCTTTGGCCCATCAAATCACTAGTCAACTTTACCACGCTGAGCTTTGAATAGGGTAAGGAGTTCCCATGTCCACAGATAGCGATACAGATCTATTACGCGCCAGTCTGGTACTTTCACCTTACCGCGAGCAGATTGACCAGCTAAATCATATACTTGTGGATCTTTTGGCGAAGAGGATGGAAATCTGTCGGGGGGTCGCGAGGGTCAAGTGTGCTAATAATATCGCCATGATGCAGCCGCAGCGCGTGACATCAACTTTGGATCAGATGAAATTGCTAGCTCCTTCGCGGCAACTTAGGCCTGAGTATCTAGCGGAAATCTTTAACATCATTATTGAGGAGACTTGTGAAGAAGAACGGCGCTTAATGGACGCGATTTCGAATTCAAAAAAGGAGGGTTGACTGTGAAAATTTTGATCGTGGATAATTTTGATTCCTTCACCAATAATATTTCTCAATACCTTTATGAAGCCTCTGGTGAGCACCCAACGGTCTTGCCCAATACTGTTACGTTTGAGTGCCTAGAACTTGATAAATACGATGCAGTAGTTCTATCTCCGGGGCCAGGGCATCCAGCACGCGAAGCGGATTTCGGCATCTGCCGTCAAGTATTGGCTCGCAGCAAATTACCGATACTAGGCGTATGTCTTGGTCATCAGGGAATCAATTGCTTCTATGGCGGAACGGTTGATCATGCGCCGAAGCCTGTACATGGTTACCGAGCGCGTATTAGCCACTCGGGCACAGACCTCTTTGAAGGTGTTCCCCAGTACTTTGAAGCAGTTCGATATCATTCATTGGTCTGCACTGATATACCATCCTGTCTTGAGGTCACGGCAAGTTCAGCATGTGGGTTAGTGATGGGGATTGCCCATCGTGATCTGCCGATCTGGGGAGTGCAGTTTCACCCCGAGTCAATTGAATCAGAATATGGTATTAAGATATTTAGAAACTTTGTTCAGATGGCAAAAACATATGCCATAGACTGTGAGGACTCCGAAGGAAGTACCGTTCAAGCCGCAATTCAGAAGGTTGGCGGCCCTGCGCACTTGTTCGTCACTTTCGAGCGTCTAGCGCAGAGAGTATCTTGTGCGGAGCTTTTTACCGCTAATTTTCCTGACAATAAACCGGTGTTTTGGCTTGACTGTGAATTATCTAGTAACTCGCAATCGCACTACTCGTTGATGGGTAACTGTAGTGCTGATTGTGCTTTGATTTTCAGTTATGATGTCAAAAACAGAGTTCTATCCATCCATGGCCCTGCAGGATCCGCGACAGTCACAGGTGATTTCTTCAGCTTGATGGAGAAGTTTACCAATTTGCTTACGGTCGAAACGCCACGCCAACTTCCTTTTCCTTTCAAAGGCGGGCTGGTTGGCTACCTCGGCTATGAACTAAAAGCTTTGGTCGGTACAAGCAACTCACATGAGTCGGAATTGCCAGATGCCATATTCTATCTTCCTCAGAATATTCTTGTGATTGATCATGCTGAAGAAGTTACTTACTCATGCCATCTATGGGGACGAGATCCTGTAGTGCTTGCTTCTAATCCAACGACCCCGTTGAATAAGTTAAAGTACTCACCAGGGCCCGTTGAAGAATCTAAGCTTTCATTGGCAGATAGTTCAGTCGCGTATATGGCAAAGGTTAATGAGTGTCTTCAGCAAATAATCAATGGAGAGTCATATGAGATCTGTCTTACCAATCGAGCCCAGGTTAAGTGTGAAGTGTCTCCCATCAGCTGTTATTTACGAATGCGGCGTATCAGTCCGGTTCCATATGGCGCTTACATTAATACCGGCGCGTTCTGGATTTTGAGCGCATCACCTGAGACGTTTCTCACCATTCAGCCTTCTGGCCGTATTACCTCAAGACCTATTAAGGGGACTCGGCCTAGAGGTCAAACGCCCGAGACAGACGCCATGCAAAAACAAAGCCTTGCTTCCTCGGCTAAAGATCGCGCAGAAAATCTGATGATCGTTGACCTTGTGCGCCACGATTTAAATAGCGTTTGCGTGCCTGGCTCCGTCAGGGTTCCCCAGGCCTTCGATATCATGAGCTACTCCTCCGTTCATCAACTGGTTTCCACTGTAGAGGGGAGGCTGCGCATGGGGGTTACACCCTTCGCAGCAATCAAAGCATGTTTTCCAGGTGGTTCAATGACGGGCGCGCCAAAGCTCCGTACCATGGAGATTATCGACCAGCTTGAGACGTCCGCGAGAGGTATCTACTCTGGAGCTCTGGGTTGGATAGGACTGGACGGTTATACGGATCTAAGCATTGTCATTCGGACCGCGGTGATTAAGGATGGAATTGCTTGCTTTGGGATTGGTGGTGCTATCGTCGCAGACTCTGTTCCTTGCGACGAAATGGAGGAAACGTTAGTCAAGGCGAGTGTGCCTTTCTATAGCATCACAGGGCAGGAGTAAAAACTTGAATAATGTTTTGATATTGGGCGGCGCGGGAAGGGTGGGGCAATTCATGGCTAAGATTTTAGAGCCTCACACCCGCGCTATAACTATAGTCGATCTTGTAGCGCCACCGCCGCAGTATCGCCACTACCTGCTGAGCGCGCTGGACGTGGTTGAACATAGATCGGATATATTGCAGGAAAACACCACAATTGTTTTTGCATTGGCTGAGGACTTGGCGATCGCAACACTCGAAAGTCTTTCCCGAAAACATTCTCCAGTCGAAGTCATCATAAATACTTGCTCAATTCAAGAGGCATTTCATGCGAAGACCGCGGTGTTATTTCCAAGCGTAGTTTCAGTAGGAGTAAATTTTATGTTCTCCCCAGATCTTGACTGCCGTGGTCGGAGTGTAGCGGTGTGCGAGTACCGTCAGAGCAAGGCAGGAGAGTTGCTTGAGACAATACTTTCGCACAATGAAATGGAGGTTGCCAAGGTGGCGCCTGCTGAGCATGACGCACTAATGGCTGTATGCCAAAGCCTGCCTCATGCTGCGATTCTAGCCTTTGCTTTAGCACTGCAGGGATCAGGATTTGACATAGAAACATTGAACGCTCTGTCCCCTCCGCCTATGAAAGCTATGTTGAGTATGGTTGCTAGGGTTCTCCGCAATTCGCCTGAGACGTATTGGGATATCCAAAAAAATAACCCTGGTGCTCAGCAGCAGCGTGATCGGATGATTTCAAGCCTAGCGCTGCTCACTAATTTAAGTCTAGAAAATAGCAGTGACCATTTTTCCGATGAGTTGTGTGAAGTGCGAAAGTATCTGGGTAAGCATCTCCAGATCTACACTGACGCTAGCGCGCAGTTTTTCGATGTTCTTAGTCGTAATCGGATCACCAGTTGACTTATCAGTAAATATGGCTCTATAAATGCCATAATGTCTTGCTGCTAGCATAAAGGGCAACTTGAGTTAGTAGTCCTTTAATATGATACTTGATAGTAGCTCAGATACTATCAAATAGGTCGCGAAAGTGTCAGTTGCGCTAATGTTCCAGCCGTCCACGGTATTACTTCGTCACCGAAATGCTGCTGTTGACCTAGACGACCGGTGGGACCGAGGATGGATATTACACACTGATGGAAAAGCACTTCTATCTGGGCTGTATAAAGGGAAAGCCTGTGGCTACAGGAATGCTTGACCTTGCAAAAAGCGGAATAGGCGCGATCTTTGTGCATCTTAGCTTTAGACAAAGAGGCACTGGTGGGAAAATCCTGTATCACCTCGAATGTCTGGCACGGGATTTGGGCTTGGAAGAAGTCAAACTTGATGCTACTTTGAATGCGGCTGACTTTTACCGACGCTACGGCTTTGTTATTCAGAAGCCTGCGATTTACCGTTCTCCTTCGGGGCTTCAGCTGGCGTGTGTTCCTATGGTAAAGCGACTGTGACTGGTTTGCTTAATGTTCAGGAATTGGGGCATCGAATGATGTGATCGTAGTTTTCTGAAGAATCACTTCTTAGTTTTCGGGGTAAATTTCAGTTATTTGTCAACCGTGGTGCAGGCCATTCCCAACTACACGTTGCCATCCCCTGGAACTTTCCCACCCCAACCCCTTTCAATACCCATGAACCTGTCGCGCCGTGTGTTCCCTTCGACACCCGTACAGGTTTTTTTTCGCACACCTCTGAAACCGGTTTCACAACTCGGTGCAGACCAGCCCATCTCATCCCGCAGGAGCCCGGAAAGGATGACCAAAAATCCATTGAAGCAAGCCTCGATCACCGCCCTGGCGGTCGCGATGTTGGCTTTGACAGCGAATGCAGCTCAGGCCGAAACCATCGATCGCAGCCTGGTTCCCATTGGTTCGATCCAGGAGGTGGCGGCGTTCAGCGGCCCAGGGCCGTCGGGCATCGTGGTTACTCCGGAAGGGCGCACCTTTGTCGGCTTTCCGCGTCATGCCGATGATCACGCTGGCATGACGCTGGGCGAGTTGGTCAACGGTAAGCTGGTTCCCTATCCCTCCGCCGATGTCAGCCTGCCGTCTGGGCTGTCCGACGCCAAGCGTCTCGTTTCCCTGCATGGCATGACCCTGGATAAGCGTGGGCGCCTCTGGTTGATTGACGATGGCAAGCGCGCCGGCAAGCAGGGCATTCCGGCGGGTGCGGCGAAGGTGGTGGGTATCGACTTGAGCAGCAACAGCATCGTGACGTCCATCGAGCTCAAGGATGCTCTGCGTCAGGACAGCCACATGAATGACCTGCGCATCGATCTGACCCACGGCAGCCAAGGCACCGCTTATGTCGCCGACTCATCCTTCGGCGACGACCCGGCTTTGGTGGTGGTGGATCTGGCCACCGGGAAGCAGCGTCGTGTGCTTGCCGGTCATCCTTCCATCGTGGCGCAGAAGGATTTCGTCACCCAGCTCGACGGTGTGCCCATGCGCTACGACGGCAAGAACACCGCATTCCCTCACGGTGGCGTCGATGGTCTGGCGCTGACGCCCGATAGTTCGCGTCTGTTCTACTCGCCGCTCACCAGTCGACACCTGTGGAGTGTGCCGACCGCGGCACTTTCCGACTTCGGCCTCGATGATCGACAACTGGCTGCCCAGATCAAGGATGAAGGGGAGAAGGTGATGGTCGACGGGATGGACATGGACGCTCAGGGCCGTCTGTACATGACCGATGCCGAGCATCATCAGGTGCTGCGTCGCTGGCCGGATGGCCGCCTCGACGTGGTCGTGCGCGACCCGCGGCTGGTGTGGCCGGACGGCGTGTTCGTGACCGCCGATTCGGTGTACGTGACGTTGGGGCAGTGGAGCCGGATGGGCAAGGGGTTCGACACCCGGCAGCCGCCGTATCTGTTGGTCAAGGCGCCTATCGAGGCAACCCCTCAGTTCAACGCCGCGCAATGACCGGAGCGGGGGCGCAGATCGTGTCCCCCGCCGATAAGAAACACTGTCTGAAAGCCTGATAATCCTCTTCGCCGCCATTGATTCAGCCCAGTGCTATTTGCCCATTCCAAGCCTCACCAGCCACCAAGAAAAAGCGCGGCACACTTATTGCTCTGCTAACAATAAATTCATAGATAGCTAGCAAAGTTAGGGCTTCGAATCATGATCGCTACCTCTTCTCGTGCTGTGATCTGCACGCCTCACGCCCAAGCCAGTGCCGCAGGGATGCAGATACTCAATGCGGGTGGCACGGCCATTGATGCCATGCTGGCAGCCAGTGCGATGCTGGCCGTGGTGTTTCCGCACATGACCGGCCTGGGTGGGGATGCCCTCTGGATGATCCACGACACCCAGGTCCGCACCATCGTGGGGATCGGGCAGGCCGGGCAGCGGTTGCCCGACGGCGGAGTCATCGGTTTGAGAGGTCCATCCTCGGTCGCCACCACGGCAGGTGCGCTGGCGAGTTGGCAGACGGCGGCGACTATCAGCCGGCAGGAGTGGGGCTCCCATTTGGGTTGGGCCGACCTGTTGCAGGACGCCGCTAGCGTGGCGGAGGCGGGCACGCCTGTTTCACAGTCCCAGCTGTTTTGGCAGACACTGCGGCAGCCACTCATCGAGCAGTTGCCGGACCTGCACGGTGTCTGCAAGACCGATGGGCGCTGGTTGCGCGCAGGCGATACGCTGCGTCAGCCGGCGCTTGCCAACACCCTGCGGCATCTGGCCAGGTACGGGGTCGAGGATTTCTATCAGGGCGAGTTGGCTCACGCGTTCGGGGCGGCGTTCGATCGGCTCGGTTGTGGCTTGACCCAGGCCGACCTGGCGGCCACGCACGCACCGCTGGTGGCCCCTGTTTCGGTGCCTTACCGGCAGGGCCGACTCTACAATGTCGCACCGCCGTGCCAGGGTCTATACACCCTGCAAGCCATGGCCGCACTGCAGCATAAGCCACTCGCGCAGGTCGGCAATGGCAGCGCGCTTTACTACCACTATCTGATCGAAGCCATCAAACAAGGTCTGCTGCGCCGCAACGCGCAATTGTGCGATCCGCTGAGCACCGCTTGGGATTTCGCCGCCAGTCTCGATGAGCGGCACGTTCAGGGGTATGCCGATGCCATCGACGACCAGCGTGCAGCGCCGTGGAACGAGCCGGGACGCCCGGCCGATACGGTCTGGATGGCTGCAACCGATGCCCAGGGCCGGACGGCCTGCCTCATCCAGAGTCTGTTTCACGACTTCGGCTCGGGCTGTATTCTGGGCGACACCGGGGTGCTGTGGCAGAACCGTGCTGCGGGTTTCAACGTCAGCCCCGAGCACGTCAATGGCTGGGCCCCCGGCAAGCGTCCCGCGCACACGCTCAACCCATCCTGTTACCTGGCCGACGATGGTCGCCGCTGGTTCTTCGGCACTCAGGGAGGCGATGGTCAACCGCAGACGCAGATGGTCCTGGCGACGCAGCTCATCGACTATCAGCAGCCTATCGATCAGGCCTTGCGCACCCCGCGCTTTTTGCTGGGCCGCAGTTTTTTCGACAGCACCGACAACCTCAAACTCGAAGGCGACATGAGCGCCGCGAGCATCGAAGGCCTGGAGGCACTGGGTCATGGGGTGGAAATCATACCGGCGCAGAGCCCGATGACGGGCCATGCCGGTATCATCGCCATCGATGCCCAGGGGCGGCGCAGTGCCATGCATGATCCGCGAGGCGAGGGTACGGCACTTGGTCAGGCAGACTGAAGGTTGAACGGGTATTTGCCGGATACTAGCCATCTCGTGTATAGGCATGAGGCTTTCTAGACAACAGAGGAAACGATGGGGTTGAGTACCGTCACTGCCAAACAGCTTGAGGTGCAGCGTATCGTCGATGCGCTGTTCAAGGCTATTGCCCACCATCGCCTGCCGCCCGGCACTCGCTTGGTCGAAGCCCACATCGTCGAAACCTTGCAGGCCAATCGCAATCACGTGCAAGTTGCCTTGCAGCGGCTGGCGATGCAGAAAGTAGTGACCATCGAAGCCAATCGGGGCGCCATGGTGGCCCAGCCTACAGCCAAGGAGGCGCGGGATATCTTCAGTGCCCGTCGCGCCATCGAACGGGCGATCGTCGAGGCCATTACCCCGGCCGTGATGCGCAAGCACCGCCAGCGTATTGCCAGCCATATGAACAACGAGCGCAAAGCCACCAGCGATACCGATCGACGCGCCATCGTTCGCGAGCTGAGTGAGTTTCACCTCATGCTCGGCGAGATCAGTGGAAACGTCGTGCTCAGCGATATCCTGGGCAATCTGATGGTGCGCAGCTCATTGATCGTGGCGCTGTACCAGCGCAACGATGTGCCGTCATGCGCGTCGGACGAACATCAGCAGATCATCACCGCGCTGGAACAGGGCGATAACGCGGGGGCCGTACGGGTCATGCTAGAGCACCTGGACGAACTTGAAGCGCAGTTGGCCCTGGAAGAGCGAGCCTTGGAGGAGTTCAACCTCAAGCAGGCGCTGAGTGGCTGACGAGCAGGCTTGCCCGTTCAATCATGGCCTCAGCAACGTCCCGACCGGTCGACTGAATGTTTGCCTGCCACCCTTGAAGCCCATCACCGGGGTGCTTATCTCGGCGATCACCGCTGCTGGCGAAGGCGCGTCGAAGACGATGAAGTCGGCGCGGCAGCCCGGTAGCAGGCCGTAATCTTTCAGCCTGAGCAGGCGTGCCGATTCGCTGGATACCCAGGCCAGGCACTGCAGCAACTGCGGCACTGTGCCCATCTGGCTGACGTTGGCGAAAAGGTTGGCCTGACGCACCAGCGAAGCATCGCCATAGGGCGTAAAGGGGTTGCCGACATTGTTGGTGGACACCGAACACGTCACGCCGCAGGCGTGCAGATGCGCCAGCGGTGCCAGCCCCCGAGGTTTGTTGTGGAACACGTCTCGCCCCATCAGGAACAGGTCGGTGCTGGGCAGGCAGGTCACCTGAACGCCCGCTTCGGCCAGCTCCAGTGCGAGCACCGTCAGTGATTCCTGGGGCAAGGCGGACAGCTTGGTCACATGGCCGATGGTCACACGTCCGCCCCACCCATGCAGCCGAGTACAGCGCGCGACCTCCATGACGGTCAGGCCTTCAGGGTTCAAATCGAAATCCAGATGCAGGTCCAGGTCGCAGTCGTAGCGTGTGGCCAGTTCGAATAGCCGCTGGATCTGCCCCAGCGGGTCACTGTCCATATACGGGCACCCACCCAGGACCGTTGCACCGCTTTCCAGTGCCTGGCACAACAGTGCCTCGGTCCCTGGGTTGTTGAGCATTCCTTCTTGCGGAAACACACACAGTTCAAGGGTGATCGCCCATGCATAGTCGGCCTGCAAACGGCGAATGGCATGGAAACCGGTCAAGCCGATCTGCGGATCCAGCTCCACATGGGTGCGCATGTGCGTGGTGCCTTGCACGATGGCCTTGTCCAGCACCTGCGCACCGCGCCGATACACATCGTCTTCGGTAAACCCGGCTTTGGCCGCTCGGGTTTGGGCCACCGCTTCCGCCAGCGTGCCTTCCTGTAGTAGGCATCGCTGCATGATGCAGGCTTTGTCCAAGTGAATGTGGGTTTCGATCAGGCCGGGCATGACGAGCTGCCCATGCAAATCGAGGGTTTCCCACGGGCTTGCGTTTGCGCTCAAGGCTTCGACGAAATAGCCGTTCTCCACCTGTAGCTCGCTCAAGTGGTTATCGGCGCCAAGCCGCACATTGATGATCTTCATCGCCTTCATGCACTGACACCTTCGCCCAGGTAGGCCGCAGCCAGGTCTTTGTCTTCGCGCAATTGAGCGGCGCTGCCGGTTTTCACAATGGTCCCGGTTTCCAGCACATACGCACGATCAGCCACTTGCAGCGCCAGGTTGGCCATCTGGTCCACCAGCAGAATGGTCACGCCCTCGTCACGCAGGGCAGCCAGCGCGTCGTAAAGCTCGCCGATCATGGCGGGCGACAGGCCCAGGGAGGGTTCGTCGAGCAACAGGATTTTTGGCTTCGCCATCAGGCCGCGCCCCACGGCGACCATTTGCTGTTCGCCACCGGACAGCAGGCCGGCCGGGTTGTCGATGCGATCGCGCAGGCGAGGGAAGCGCTTGAGGATGGCCTCGATTTCAGCGTCGGTATCGAAGGCTTCACGGCGTGAGTAACCGCCCAGTAGCAAATTGTCGCGCACGCTCAGGTAAGGGAAGACCTGACGGCCTTCGGGCACCAGTGCCAGGCCCTGCGCGGCAATCAGGCTGGCGCTCGTCTGTTCGATATTTTCGTTGTCGAGCAGGATGCTGCCGCTGCTGGCGCGATGCAGGCCGGCCAGGCATTGCAGAATGCTCGATTTGCCAGCGCCGTTCGCGCCGAGAATGGCCACGAGTTCGCCGGGATTGACCAGCAGATTGACCTTGTTGACCACGGCGGACGCGCCGTAGTCGATGACCAGATCCTTGACGTACAGACGCGCATCGCGGCTACCGGCCCAAGGTTGGGCACGCGCGGTGGCCTGATAGTCGGTGCCGCCCAGATAGGCCGCGATCACTTGCGGATTCTGGCGGATTTCAGACGGCGGTCCCGAGGCGATCGGCTTGCCAGCGTCAAGCACCAGCAAATGCTCGGACACCGACATGACCAGCGTCATGTCGTGCTCGACCAGAATGACCGTGAGGCCGAAGTCCGCCAGCTTGCGCAGCAGTGTCGCCAGATCGTCGGTGTCGCGACGACTGAGGCCTGCCGCAGGTTCATCCAGCAGCAATACCGCCGGTGCGGTCGCAAGCGCCCGGGCTATTTCCACCAGGCGACGGTCTACGTGAGGCAAATCTTCGGCGGGAATATTCACCTCGCCGCGGTAGCCCACCAATGCCAGCAGATCCAGCGCCAGGCTGCGTTGTGTGTCCAGGGCGCGGCTGAACGGCAGACCCAGGCGTCCCTTCTGCATCGCCACCAACAGGTTGTCGAGTACGGACATTTCGCCGAACAGCAAGGTGGTCTGGTAAGTACGGGCGATGCCGGCCCTGGCGGTTTTCCAGGCGGGCAGGCCGGCCAGCGGTTGCTGCAATTCGATCTGGCCGCTGTCCGGTGCGTAGAATCCACTGATCATATTTAGAACGGTGGTTTTGCCCGCGCCGTTGGGGCCGATGATGCTGGTGATACTGCCAGCGGGTGCCCGCAGGCTGACGTGTTGCGCGGCCTGCACACCACCGAAGCGAATGCCGATATCGGAAACCCGCAACCCTGAGGACGGGCCCCGGCTGCGCAGATGCGCGGCCATGCGTGCTTGATCGATGGACGTCGGCGGCAGCAAGCGCACCGGTTTGATCAGGCGTCGGGCAAGGGCGCCCAGCAGTCCGTTGGGCGCGATCCACAATACGATGAGCAGGAGGAGGGAGAAGATCAGCAGCCGGTACTCGGCGAAATCCGAGAGCAGTTCCGGGACCAGCACGATCAACACTGCGCCGATCAGCGGCCCGAACAGCATGCCACTGCCGCCCACTATCACGGCCAGAACGAACAGGATGGATTGGGAGAAGGGAAAGGATTCCGGGTTGATGAACATCAGCAATGGCGCGAGCAAACCGCCTGCCAGCCCGGTCAGGGCGGCGGACAATGCGAACGCCAAGGTCTTGCTGATCACCGGATTGAAGCCCAGCGAGCGTGCCGCGATTTCCGAGGTTTTCACCGCACGCATGGCCTTGCCCCAGCCGCTCTGGCTCAGGCGTCGATAGAACAGCAGCGCGCCGATCATCAGCGCGGCGGCCAGCAGGGCGAGCAGGATCGCAGGATCCAGGCCGGCGAACTCCGGTAGCGGGATACCCATCAAGCCGTTGGAGCCTCCGGTCACGTCTCGCCATTCGATCAAGCCGTGATGCACCACGAACGCAAAGGCGATGGTGATCATCGCCAGGTAAGGGCCGCTGACCCGAAGCGCGGGGATCGCCAGCAGCGCGCCAATCAGACCCGCCACCGCACCGGCCATTGGCAGGGCCAGCCACAGCGTCCATCCGGCCATGCTCAGGAGTGCCGATACATAGGCGCCTATCGCGTAGAACGCGATATGCCCGAAGGAAATCTGTCCGCTCAGGCCAATCAGGATATTGAGGCCGACGCCGACCACCGCCGCCAGGGCGCAGAGGGTAAAAACCAGTAACGAGTAGCTGTCGAGCGTGAACGCCATGACGCCGCAGACCACAGCGAGCAAGGCGATGAACGCTGGAGCGACCAGGGTTTTGAGGTTGTTCATACTTTCACCAATACCCGGCTGCCGAACAGGCCGTTAGGCCGAATCGCCAGCGCCAGAATGACCAGCGCGAACGTGAATATCTGGGTGAATGCCGAGCCGAAATACAGGGTGATCAACGCCTCGGCCAGGCCGAACAGCAATCCGGCGGCGAACACACCGCCCGCGCTGCCGATGCCACCGAGAATCGCCACCGCAAAGGCTTTTAGGCCGAACAACAGGCCCATTTCCGCGTTGACGCTGAACAATGGCGCAATCAACAGGCCCGCCACCGCCGCGAAGACGGTCGACAGCGCAAAGGCGATGGCGACCACGCGATTGACGTTGATGCCCATCAGCATCGCAGCGCGCGGATTCTGCACGCAGGCTTCCAATACCTTGCCCAGCCGGGTGTAACGCCGTACCAAGTACAGCGCTAGGGCGACGGCCGCGCCCGCCAACGGAATCAACAGCTGCAGGGCGCTGATATGGCTGCCGAACAGCTCGACATTCAGGTTCACCAAGCGGCTCTCGAACTGCCGAGGTTCCTTGCCGAAGGTAAACAGCGCAAGGTTGTCCACCAGAATCCCGCCCGCCACCGTTGCCATCAGCCAGGCCTGCGAACCACGGCTGTGGAAGGGCCGCACCAGGTAGCGCTCGATCACCAAGCCATACACGGCACAGAGGATCAATGTCAGTGGCACGCCCAGCCACAGTGGCCAGCCCCAGTTGATGCAAAACAGGTAGCCGAGCACCGCACCGACCATCATGGCGCTGCCCTGGGCAAAGTTGACGGTGCGCGATACGACGTAGGTGAGGTGAAAACCCAATGCCAGCAAGGCGTACATGCTGCCCAGGCCGAGCCCGGTGATAACGGCGGCGGTGAACATCGCTTACTCCTGAGGCTTGAGCGGCACGATCTGGTCGTTGACGAAGTGGGTGAAGATATAGTCGTCAGGGCCTAGGGCATCATGCTTGGATGGGCTGAACGGCTGCTTGTAGTGCTTGATCAAGCCGTCATAGTCCGTGACTGCGTAGAAACCGTCGCGCACGGCAGGGCCCTGCGTGGTGCCGGCCTTTTCGATGGCTTGAGCGGCGAGATGCAGCGCGTCGTACGCATTGGCGATGCCGACTGCCGGGGTGACGTCGGCCACGGTCTTGATCTGCGGGTAGGCCGTCTTCAATGCGGCCAGCAATGCATCGCCCTTGGCACCGTTGTGTTCCGTGAACACGTAGGTCTGAATGAAATGGACCTTGGACGCGTTCGGCCCCGCCAGTTCGCCGAAACGACCACCCGCCGGCCCCCAGTGAGAAACCACAGGCACGTCCCAGCCCATGCGGTCCAGGGATTTGACCACCTGTGCCGAAGGACCCACGTTGCCCACCATCAGCAGAGTGTCCGCGCCGGCGTTTTTCAGGCGAGTCAGTTGCGGAACCACGTCCAGGTCGCTGTCCTGAATGCGCTCGACACCGGCATTGGCCAGGCTGCGTTTTTCCAGAGCGCGTTTGAAACCTGCCTCGTTGGATTCGCCCCAGGGATTATTGATGAGGATCATGCCCGGCTTTTTCATGCCGTTGTCGACCCCGTATTGCACCAGGGCCTCGTCCACCAGCTCATCGACGGCAGAGACCCGGAACACGTAGTTGTCTGCCGCACCGTTCTCGGTGATTTTCGTACCCGCGGCCCAGATGCCCATGAACGGTACTTTCAGCTGATTGGCCAGCGGCACGATAGCCAGGGAAACTGGCGTGTCCAGTCCGCCGAACAGCACGGTGACCTTCTCGCGCTGGACCAGCTCGCGCGCGGCGAGCATCCCCTTGGACGGGTTGCTTTCGTCATCTCGACGCACCAGCTCCAACTGACGGCCAAGCACGCCGCCGCTGGCATTGACCTCATTGATGGCCATGGTGAGGCCGCGGGTCAGGGCTTCCCCAGACTTGGCCGATTGGCCCGAAAGGGCGGCTACCAAACCGACTTTGATCGGCGGTTCGACCGCTTGCGCGCCTTGGATCATCGCCAGGTTAAGCGTGGCTGCCGCAGCCACGGGGAACAGCAGACGTTGCAGGTTTGGAAGCCAGGTGGCCATGGTCTACTCTCCTGATTGCTAGCATTTGCATATTTATTGCTAGCAAGTAGGATGCCAGCCGCTGGATCCATAAAAATGGCCGATATGTCCGTGAATACCGCAGTCTGCGCGCCAAAATAAAGCGTTTTGCACCAAGCGGATGCATCCGCCATCAGCGGACTTCCCATGATTCAGGAGTTATGACGATGATCGATATGAACAAAGACGTACAGATTGTTAGCAGTTTCCTCGAAGCCTCGATGGCTCCGGATCCGGTCCGCGCCGCGACGTTCATGAGTGAGGATGTGCAGATCACGTTCACCGGCGGACGGGTGATGCCTGATCCCCAGGCAATCACTGCGTTCAACGGTTCACGTTACGCGTGGGTCAAGAAGGCCCTGGGTGATTTCGACTGGATGGACCGTGGTGATCACACCGTGGTGTATTCAAACGGAACGCTTTATGGCGAATGGGCTGATGGCCGCAGTTTCTCGGGCAACCGTTACCTGGATCGATTCGAGGTGCGTAATGGCAAGATAGTCCGCATGGACGTCTGGAATGACAGCGCCGAATGGCTGCTGACGCCAGAAATTGCCAAGGCCTGAAAACCACCCGGCAAACTTCCGACCCGTGTTTCAGCCACCCGTACCTCTGTGCAAAGTGAGCCGTTGCGTTCCGGCTCGCTAGCCCGTGCTTTCGCCAAAAAAGCTGCGCAGCAGAAACCCTGTAAGAAAAATCTGAAAATCCCCCCTTCGCCTATCATCCCACCCCGTCCACTGCCAACCTCCCGCATCCCTACCTGAGACCCGAGCCGGAGAGCTGCATGGACGTCGCCTTGTGCACCATCAACAATACCGTTTACGACATTGCCGGATTCGAGGCGCTGAGCCCCAAGTGCATCGGTGTCATGCGGCGCAATCTGTTGTGTCCGCGTTGCATGGGGCCAGGGTTCTATCGCAAGGCGGCGCGCAGTGGTCAGGCCTCCTGCTTCGGTGCCCGGCCCCACGCCGAGTTCTGCGACATGGGCGGGCCGCAGAGTGCGTCGTACCGCGGTGACACGCTGGAGCAGGACGATGTGGTCAACCGGGGCGAGCGCATCGAGGTTGACTTTGCCTTTGGCGCACCGTTGCATCATCACACCGTGGAGGAGGGCGCAGAGGCCACCTATGGCGCAGGCCGGCAGAGTGGCGGGCATGCCGCACAAAGAACCCAGACCCGTCATCGGCGCTTGAGCACGTTGCTGAAGAACCTGATCCTGAGTGAGGACTTTCGTCGTTCGGAGCAGTTGATCTCGGTGGAAAGCGGGCTGTTCAAGGTCCGCGATTTCTTCGTGCCGTTCGCCGATGCCGAGTTTGATGAGCTGGAGCGCATGCGCGGTTATTGGGGATTGATCTCCGATGCGGCGCAGTCGGGCGATCAGCCGCCGAGCCTGTGGCTCAACACCGGCGGGCGGCAGGACTTGAGTGTGGTGGTCGACAGTTCGCTGGCCGATGATTTCACCCAGCGCTTTCCGATACATGAGCTTGAGGACCTGGCCGGTGCCTACGTACTGGTGTTTGGATGCGTGCGTGTGTCGAAGAATGCCAAGAAGTACATCGCGGTCCACGATATCTCGCGTATAACGCTCAACAAGACGCCTTGATGTCGCGCCGGATCTACACGACCGGCGCAGTTGGTTCGATTGTGAAGGAGTGATGCATGTTGTTGGAGTACGGTGCTATCACCGTGATGTTTCCCATTGCGCTGGTGATTGCCGGCTGGTTGTGGTTCAGCGGCGCCCGCGCCGCATGTGCCGTGTGGTTGCTGACGGTGCTGTGCGCCTACGCCCTGGTCGGCGCCAGCAAGATTCTGTTCAAGGGCTGGGGCATCGGCCTGCCGTCGTTGAACATTGCCGTGTTCAGTGGCCATGCGATGAATGCGTGTTTGATGATGCCGGTGCTGGCGAGTGTGCTTG
This sequence comes from Pseudomonas sp. UBA6276, assembly GCF_002438365.1. Lineage (NCBI taxonomy): Bacteria > Pseudomonadati > Pseudomonadota > Gammaproteobacteria > Pseudomonadales > Pseudomonadaceae > Pseudomonas > Pseudomonas sp. UBA6276. Next base: position 32,291 of record NZ_DJUS01000084.1, on the reverse strand, counting down.
CGCGGCAGATCCACCCACGGCTGCGATGGCCAGCGGCGCTAGCGGGTCTTGGCTTTGGGGTCTGGTTCGCGGCAACGCTGGTGGGCAATGTGATCCACCCGATGGCGGAGGCCATCATGGGTGCGGTGATCGGCGGGAGTGCCGCGTTCGCGTTTCTTCTGGTATTGGAACGTTGGAACCTGCGACGTCTCGGGCTGGCTGCGCTGGTGCCCGGGTTGATGCTGATCGTGCTCGCTGCCAGTGCGCCAAAATTTACCGCCGAGCATTGGCTCGATCAGGTGGCCACATCCTTGTCCGGGGCGACCAAACCGTTTCGCCATGCGGACCTGAAGCGCGAATCCTCGGCGCTGTGAAGACTGTGGAAGCGGCGCGCCTGCGCCGCCTCCCATGCTCGCACTAGCCCAGCTGCTGGACGATCTTGTCCTTGATCAGCAGGCGTTTTTCCTTGAGCTTCTTGACCTCGTCGTCCGGCGCGGCGCGGTCTTCGGCCTTGACCACGTCGGCGTCGCTGACGTGGTATTCGGTGAGTAGCTGGCTGAGTCGATCGTCGCTCTTGGCGCGGGTTTCGACCTCTTCCTTGCTCAGTTTCAGGTCAGCGAACAGGTTGTGTTTTACCGGCATCTCGACACCTCTGGTCAGTGTGGACAGAATGGCGGGCCATCGAAAACGACCCCATGCCTAGGTTCGACCCACAGTCGGGGGCAGATCGTTCAATGCATGTGCCCGCAACGGGGGCTCTCAGGATTGGCGACCGCAGGCACGGATGGATGTCCCCGTGGGGGCAGGGCCGATATATACTGCGCGCCATTATTCGTGGGAGAGGCTTGTGGCCATCGATATTCACTGGATTCGCGACGATGCCAGCCTGGCTGAGCATTGCGCCCACTGGCAGCGCCTGCCGTACGTCGCCCTCGACACCGAATTCATGCGGGTCGACACCTTCTACCCGATCGCCGGACTGCTGCAGATCGGCGACGGCGCCAGCGCTTTTCTGATCGACCCCTTGTCGATCACCCAATGGCAACCGCTGACTCAACTGCTGGAAAACCCTGCGGTGATCAAGGTGCTGCACGCCTGCAGCGAAGACCTGGAAGTTTTGTTGCGCCTGACCGGCAGCCTGCCGGCGCCGCTGTTCGACACCCAATTGGCGGCGGCCTACCTCAACCTGGGTTTCTCCATGGGTTACTCGCGCCTGGTTCAGGAAGTGCTGGGCATCGAGCTGCCCAAGGGCGAAACCCGTTCGGATTGGCTGCAGCGGCCGTTGTCCGATACCCAGGTCAGCTATGCCGCCGAAGATGCCGTGCACCTGGCCGAAGTTTTCGAGAAGCTGCGTCCGCAGTTGTCCGAGGACAAGTACGCCTGGGTCCTTGAAGACGGCGCCGAACTGGTTGCCCAACTGCGCCGCGAAGTGAACCCCGACGAGCTGTACCGTGACGCCAAGCTGGCGTGGAAGCTGTCGCGCGCGCAATTGGCAGTGCTGCGCGAGTTGTGCGCCTGGCGCGAGCGGGAGGCCCGTGCGCGCAATCTGCCACGCAACCGCATCGTGCGTGAGCAATCGCTGTGGCCGCTGGCCAAACTGCAACCGGACAACCTGCAGACCCTGGCCAAGATCGAAGACATGCATCCGCGTACTGTCCGCCAGGATGGCGAGCAGATTCTGGAGTTGATCAAGACCGGTGCCAGCGTTCCGCCCGAACAGTGGCCAGCGGCGCTGCCCGAGCCTTTGCCCATCGAAAGCTCGGCCGTGCTCAAGCAGCTGCGCGCCATCGGCCAACGCGAAGCGGAGCGCCTGAACATGGCACCCGAGCTGATGCTGCGCAAGAAAACCCTCGAGGCCCTGCTCAAGACCGGCTACCCCGATGGCCCTTATCAATTGCCCGATTCGCTGCGTGGATGGCGACGCGAGCGCATGGGGCAGGCCCTGCTCGACAGCCTGGCCAACGCTGGAGACCCGTCATGAAACGTATCTGCTCGATCTATCGCAGCCCGCGCAAGAACGAAATGTACCTCTATGTGCTCAAGAGCGACGCGTTGGAGCGCGTGCCCGAAGGCCTGCTGGGGGTGTTCGGCAAGCCGGTGCACGCCTTCGACCTGGTATTGAGCCCCGAGCGCGCCCTGGCGCGTGAAGATATCAACCTGGTGCTGGAACACCTGGACACCCAGGGCTACCACCTGCAGATGCCGCCCGCCGAAGACGAGTACATCGAGCATCTTCCCGAAGAACTGCTGCGCCGCAACGACCCCATCTGATCATCCCTATCTGCTGCCGCCCTGCTGAAACAGGGTCGGCCAGCTGTCTTGACCAAGGTTTCGCAATGACCCGCGTTCTGATCGCCGAACACGATTACGCCGTATACGCCAGGTTGCTCGGCGCAGCTGCTCCTCATTTGAATGTACAGACCAGCGGCGATCCGGCCGAGCTGGCGCGGTTGGCGGCAGATTGCCCGGTGTGGCTCGGCCAGCCGGACCTGTTCGTCAACCTGTTGCGCACCGGCGCGACGCCGCAATGGGCGCAGTCGACCTGGGCGGGCATCACGCCGCTATTGAAGGAAGGCTTGCCGCGCGGCTATCGCCTGACCCGTGCGGTGGGTATTTTCGGTCAGGTGATGGCCGAATACATGCTGACGTACATGCTCGGCCATGAACGCGAGGTGCTGGCGCGACTGGTCAGCCAGGTCGAGCGCAAATGGGATCCGCGTCCCGGCTCGAGCCTGGCCGGGCGCAGCGTGCTGATCGTCGGTGTCGGCGAGATTGGCCAGGCGGTGGCGAGTTTCCTGCAACCCTTCGGTGTCACCCTCAACGGGGTGGCGAGCAGTACAAGAACGCTGGCGCCTTTCGCCGAAGTGGCGCCGCTCGCCGAGCTCGGGCGACTGGTGGCGCAGGCCGACTATGTCATCAACCTGCTACCCGACACCCCGCAGACCCACGATCTGTTCGATGCGGCGATGTTCAAGCGTTTCAAGCCCGAAGCGCTGTTCATCAACGCCGGACGCGGCGTGGCGGTGGTGGACGCGGATCTGGTGGAAGCACTCAAGGAAGGGCACCTGGCCGGTGCGGTCATTGACGTCTGTCGGCAGGAGCCGTTGCCGGTCAAGCATCCCTTCTGGACCGCGTGGGGCTTGCTGCTCACCGGCCACAGCGCAGCACCGACCTCGCCGTCGGCCATGGTTGAGCTGTTCGTCGAGAACCTGCAGGCGTGGCAGGACGGCAAGCCGCTGCGCGGCGAAGTGGATTTCGCTCGCGGCTATTGAGTTGCGGGGATTGAGGGAAGCAGGGTCGGCGGCGGATGGCGAGCCGACCCTTCGGATCACAGCGTGAAGTCGCCTTCGGCTACCAGTTGGCTCAGAGGCAGACGCGGGCTCGGCAGCTCGCGGCCTTGCAGGTATTCGGCCAGGGTGGCCTTGTCGCCCAGCTTGCCGATGGCCACGGCGGCGTGCAGCGCGTATTCGGCGGGGACTTTCAGCTCTTCACGGGTCTTGTCCTGGTCGAAACCGGCCATGCCGTGGGTGTGCCAGCCGCTGATGCTGGCTTGCAGCGCCAGGTGAGCCCAAGCCGAACCGGTGTCGAAGGTGTGCCACAGCGCGGGCGATTCCTCGGTCGCGCCGGGTGCGGTGAAGGTGGTCTTCGAGGCGATGATCACGATCGCCGACGAATGCTGCGCCCAGGAGCGGTTGAATTCATTGAGCAGGCCCAGGTAACGCTCCCAGTTCGGCGTGCCACGGCGTGCGTAGAGAAAGCGCCAAGGTTGCGAGTTGTAGGCCGAAGCGGCCCAGCGAGCGGCTTCGAAGAAGCTGAGCAGGGTGTCCTGTTCGATCTCGACCGGCTCGAACGCACGGGGCGACCAGCGATTGATGAATTGCTCGTGGATGGCGTAGTCGGCGATGCGGGGATTGGCGCTCATGGCATTCCTGAATGAGAGAGTGATGGATGACAGGGGCAAAACCTACTGCGAATCGATCGCGCCTGACAAGTGAAGCTTGACCGATAGTCGCCAAGGCTTGGCCCGCGCGCCGCAGCGCACTAGACTGGCGGCCCTTTCAGGTACCGCCCATGCCTGAACCGTCAATTTCGTACAGGACACTCGGTAACATGGCCGCCATCGTCGAACCCTTCTGGATGCGCAAGACGCTCGACCAACTCGATCAGGTCGAGTGGGAGTCGCTGTGCGACGGGTGCGGCCTGTGCTGTCTGCAGAAGCTCGAGGACGAAGACGACGAGAGCGTCTACTACACCCGCGTGGCGTGCAAGATGCTGGACCTCAAGACCTGCCAGTGCAGCGATTACCCAAGGCGCAAGCTCGAAGTGCCTGACTGTATCCAGCTGACGCCGGGCCAGGCCGACCAGTTCAAGTGGCTGCCGCCTACCTGCGGCTACCGCCTGGTCAGCCAGGGGCAGGACTTGCCGCTGTGGCATCATCTGGTCTGTGGTGATCGCGAACAGGTGCACAAACAGCGTATTTCGCAGTCTGGAAAAATGGTCAGCGAGAAGGATGTCGATGAAGACGACTGGGAAGACTATCTGATTTTTCGGGCGGGCTGATCGAGCGCGGAAGTCGGTCAGTGAGAACGCAGCCCATCCCTGCAGCGTTGCAGGGATGGGCTGCCTACCGACAGCTTAGACCTTGGGGGTCACAGCCGGATCTTCACCGGTCACGGTCGCCGTGTCGGTGGCCGAATCGGCATTCTTCTTCAGATTCAGCAGGTCTTCGCCCGCGCGCTCGATCTTGCTGCGGATCTCTTCCAGATCGCTACGACCTTTTTCGGCCAGCGACTTGGCTGCGCAGTGACCGCTCCAACCGCGTGCCAGGGCGGCGCCGCCGATGGCCACCTGGATCAGGCCGAAGATCCCGCCGCGGCGCAGACCCTTGCCGATCGTGACGACGCCTATCAGCAGCGAGCCGGCACGTTCCCAACCCTTGACGTTATGGTAGTCGTAGTCGGGCTGAGTAACGGATTTGATGACGTCCACGGTTTTGCTGTCGCTCATGGTGAATCTCCTGATAGGGCAGTGATAACAAGCTGACTGCCAAATCGTCACGCTGTTCCATCGGCTTATTTGAATTTGGGCCCGGAGCGCGTGTTGTTGCCCTTGGCCAGTCGATCGTAGAGCACGACGTTGACCGTAGCCGCCAGGTTCATGCAGCCGCTGGTGGGGATGTAGATGGTGTCTTCGCACCAGTCGCGCACGCTCTGGTCGAGGCTGCCGTCTTCGGGGCCGAAAATGTAGATGGCACGGTCCGGGTGGGTGTACTCGGGCAGCGGGCGTGCGCCGTCGACCAGTTCCACGGCCACGGGCGTGCAGCCCAGGGGGATGATCTTCTGCAGGTCGTCGATGCCGATGAGCGGGATGTCGTAGTGAACCCGCTTGGTGTCGGTGACGAAATCCCGCGCACGCTCGTAGCGCTTGCCGGTGTAGAACACCGAATTGACCCCGTAGCAACCGGCGGCGCGCATTACCGAGCCGACGTTTTCCGGGGATTTGGGGTTGAACAACCCGATGCAGCTGTACCGTTTGTTGGCCACGTGCTCGCTCAGTCTTTTTTCATCAATCCGGCCAGGGCCGCGAAGGGGTTGTGCGTCGCCTTGGCGATGGTCGGGCTGCTGGTCGAGCCCTCGGCGTAGTACTGCTGATCGGTGTAGCGCGAGTGCTCGTTGTCGTGGCAGTACAGGCACAGCAATTCCCAGTTGGAGCCGTCCTGGGGGTTGTTGTCGTGGTTGTGGTCGCGGTGGTGCACGGTCAGCTCGCTCAGGCGCTTGCCGGCGAACTCGCGGGCGCAACGGCCGCATACATGGGGGTACATGCGCAGGGCCTTGTCGCGGTAGCCGCTTTCGCGCTCGCGCTGGGCATCGGCCAGAATGCGATCGAGCTTGGCGGTGTGGGGTGTGGACGAACTCATGGGGTTCACCTCGGATAATGACGGTCAGGCGCTATATTAACGGTTTCCCTCGTCCGTAGGAGCGGTCCGTGACCGCGAAAAGGGCGGCGCATCCCATGACCGCTCCTGCATCAGGCTGTGATGTATACTGCGCGCCGGTTTTTTGAGGTGCCGCCCCATGGATACAGAAGATCCCCGTTTCGCCGGTATTGCCCGCCTGTATGGCCTGGAGGGCATGCAGCGCCTGCGTGATGCGCACGTGGCCATCGTGGGTGTGGGCGGCGTCGGCTCCTGGGCGGCGGAAGCGATTGCCCGCACCGGGGTGGGCGAAATCTCGCTGTTCGATTTGGACGATGTCTGCGTCAGCAACGCCAACCGTCAGTTGCATGCGCTCGACAGCACCGTGGGCAAGCCCAAGGTCGAGGTGATGGCCGAGCGGCTGCGTGGCATCAACCCCGGTTGTACCGTGCACGCGGTGGCTGATTTCGTCACCCGCGACACCATGGCTGAATACATCACGCCGAACATCGATTGCGTGATCGACTGCATCGACAGCGTGAATGCCAAGGCCGCGCTGATCGCCTGGTGCAAGCGGCGCAAGATCCAGATCATCACCACGGGCGGCGCCGGCGGGCAGATCGATCCGACCCTGATTCAAGTGTGCGACCTGAACCGGACGTTCAACGATCCGCTGGCGTCCAAGGTGCGCTCGACACTGCGTCGCGACTATGGCTTTTCACGCACGGTCACCCGTCACTACAGCGTGCCCTGCGTGTTCTCCACCGAGCAGCTGCGCTATCCCAAGCCCGATGGCAGTATTTGTCTGCAGAAGAGTTTCGTCGGTGACGGGGTGAAACTGGACTGCGCGGGGGGCTTTGGCGCAGTGATGATGGTGACGGCGACTTTCGGCATGGTGGCGGCGACCAAGGCGGTCGACAAGATCGTCGCCGGAGTGCGGCGGCCGGCGGACCGGGTCAAGGCGGGAGTCTGAGGGAAGGGCTGCTCACCCGACCAACAGGTTCACGCCAGTTCGCTCATCCGCTTCAATACTGCGTTCAGCCCATTGCTGCGCGAAGGTGACAGCTGGCGGCCCAGGCCCAGTTGCTCGAACCAGGCGTTAAGATTCAACTCACGCAACGCTTGGGAATCGAGCCCCTGAACCCGCACCAGCAGCAGCGCCAGCAAGCCGCGGATCATTCGGGCATCGCTGGCCGCGTTGAAGTGCCAGTGCTCGCCCTGCCGCTCGGCCACCAGCCACACCACGCTCTCACAGCCGTGCACGCGATTGGCCTCTACCTTCTGCTCGTCGCCCAGCGGTTCCAGGCGTTCGCCCCACTGCATCAGCAACCGCGCACGTTGCTCCCAGCCGGCGGCCTGGGTGAACACCTTCAGTGCTTCTTGTGCCTGTGGACTCATCGTCATACGAGTATCTCCAGCGACTTGTCCAACGCGTCGAAAAACCGCTGCAAATCCCCTGAGTCGTTGTACAGGCCAAGGGACACGCGAATGGCGCCCGACAAACCCAGGTGCTTCATCAGCGGCATGGCGCAGTGATGTCCGGCCCGCACGGCGACGCCCTGATCGGTCAGCATGTGCGCCAGGTCGGCATTGTGCACGCCCTCCACGACAAAGCTGGCCAACGCGACCTGCGGTGCGCCGAGCAGTTGAACGCCACTGCGCGCGCGCAACCCTGCCAGCAGTTGTGCATGCAGGGCTGCCTCGTGTTCGGCGACCGCCTTCGCGTCCAGGCCGCTCAGGTAATCCAGAGTCGCGCCCAGGCCGATGACGCTGGCGATAGGCGGGGTGCCTGCCTCATGGCCCAGGGGCGCGGGATGGAAGCTGGCGCTCTGGTAGTCGGCCTGGTGCACCATCTCGCCGCCGAACTGCCAATGCGCCAGCTTCTGTAACGCCTCGCGGCGTCCATACAACACGCCGACGCCGTCCGGGCCGTACAGTTTGTGGCTGGAAAACACATAGAAGTCGCACTGCATGTGCTCCACATCATGGCGTCCGTGCACCACGCCCTGGGCGCCATCCACCACCGTGATCGCACCTTGAGCCCGAGCCAGGGCCAGCAGCTCCGGTAGCGGTTGCCACGCACCGAACACATTGGACAACTGACTCACTGCCAATACCCGAGTACGCGGGCCGATGATCTGTGCGGCCGCTTGCAGATCGACCACGCCGCTGGCTTCCAGTGGCAGAACCCGCAACGACAGGTCACGACGCTTGGCCAGTTGCTGCCAAGGCAGCAGGTTGGCGTGGTGCTCGGCGGCGCTGATCACCAGTTCATCGCCTGGCTGAAACTGCTCGGCCAGGCCATACGCCAGCAGGTTCAGGGCACTGGTCGCGCCGTGAGTGAAAACGATCTGCTCCGGACTGCTTGCATTGAGCCACTGCGCGACCTTCTCGCGGCTGGCTTCGAACGCACGCGTGGCCAAGGAGCCAGGCAGATGCTGCGCGCGATGCACATTGGCTGCACCCTGGGCGTAGTACTGGCCGATGGCGTCGATCAGGGCGTGTGGTTTCTGCGTGGTGGCAGCGCTGTCCAGGTAGGTCTGCTGCTGGTGTTGCAAGGCGGCGATGGCTGGGAAGTCAGAGCGCCAGGGGGAGGCGTGGAACATGGTCGAAGACCCCGGGCAAGAGGCCCGGCAGAGATGCCGGGCCCGATATCGCCACTTAGTTGTGAGCGTGCAGCGCTTCGTTGAGTTCGATGGCCGACTTGTGGCTCTTGCACTCCACGGCGCCGGTGACCGAATTGCGACGGAACAGCAGGTCGGGCTGGCCCGCCAGGTCGCGTGCCTTCAAGGTCTTGACCAGTTGGTTCTGCTCGTCGAGCAGGGCCACCTTGGTGCCCGCCGTGATGTACAGGCCGGCTTCCACGGTGTTGCGGTCGCCCAACGGGATGCCGATACCGGCATTGGCGCCGATCAGGCAGCCCTCACCGACCTTGATCACGATATTGCCACCACCGGACAGGGTGCCCATGGTCGAGCAGCCGCCGCCCAGGTCCGAGCCCTTGCCGACGAACACACCGGCCGAAACACGGCCTTCGATCATGCCCGGGCCTTGGGTGCCGGCGTTGAAGTTGACGAAGCCCTCGTGCATGACGGTGGTGCCTTCGCCGATGTAGGCGCCCAGTCGCACACGGGCGCTGTCGGCGATGCGCACACCGGCCGGCACGACGTAGTCGGTCATCTTCGGGAATTTGTCCACCGAGAACACTTCCAGCAACTCGCCCTTCAGGCGCGCTTCCAGCTGACGCTCACCCAGTTCGGCCAGGTCGACCGCGCCTTGGCTGGTCCAGGCGACGTTGGGCAGCAATGGGAAGATGCCGGCCAGGTTCAGACCGTGCGGCTGGGCCAGACGGTGCGACAGCAGGTGCAGCTTCAGGTACGCCTCGGGCGTGGAGGTCAGCGCGGCGTCTTCGGCCAGCAGGGTCGCGACCAGTGGCTTGTGGCTCTCGGCCAGGCGAGTGAGCAGGGCAGCCTGGGACGGGTCGACGTGCTTGAGCGCTTCGGCCAGTTGCGAAGCCTGGGTGTTGCTGAAGGTGATGGCCTGGTTGCCGCCGGTGTAGTTCAACAGGGGGGCAATGGCATCGACCAGCGCGGCAGACGGGTTGGTCAGGGGCTGGGCGTAGAACACTTCCAGCCAGGTGCCTTGACGGTTTTGCGTGCCGACGCCGAAGGCCAGGCTGAACAGAGAATTGGACATGGAATTACCTCGTGCAGAATGAGTGCGGGCCCGTGTCAGGCAAGGGCCGCTGCGTAGATATCGGGCTTGAAGCCGATCACGGTCTTGTCGCCAACCTGCAACACCGGGCGCTTGATCATCGACGGCTGGGCGAGCATCAGTTCGATGGCACGGGCTTGGTCGATGTCGGCCTTCTGTTCGTCGGCAAGCTTGCGGAAGGTGGTACCGGCCTTGTTCAGCACGACCTGCCAGCCGTGCTCGTCGCACCAGCGGGCCAGGTGCTCGCGGTCGATGCCAGCGGTCTTGTAGTCATGGAAGGCGTATTGCACCTGGTGCTCGTCGAGCCAGGTGCGGGCCTTCTTCATCGTGTCGCAGGCTTTGATGCCGTAGAGAATATGCGTCATTGATCTAGGAGGGGCTACGAATGCGCCCCACTGCCTCCCGAAAACGAATCGGGGAATTATGCGGCATCGACTGTGACAGCGCCATGCTTGCATGGCGGAGTAGGGGGCAGGTGAATGTCGAAGCGGCTACCGCCCATTGGCGATACGTCAACGGTGACATCACCGTCTTGGCATTGAATGGCGCGCCGACTGATGGACAGCCCAAGTCCAAAGCCACCAGTTGCGCGGTCGCGGCTGCGATCCATTCGGTAGAAGGGTTCGAAGATCCGCACGCGTTCACCGGCCGGAATACCGATGCCATCGTCTTCGATGCGGATCACCAAGCCGCGTTCATGCGTGGTGATCGCCGATACTCGAACCTGATGCTGACAGTACCGCAGGGCATTGCCGACGAGGTTCTGCAGGGCGCGAGCCGTCAGCTTGGGATCAAACGCGAACAAGTCCGGAGCCAGCGTGGTATCAACAAGCAGATCAATGCCGCGTCGTTCCTGCTCTTCGATGAAACCGATCAACACGCTGTCCAGAAATGCTGCGGTATGCACGGGCTCCAGATGGGCACGTTCGTAAGGCGATTGTAGTCGGGTATAGGACAACAGTTCGCCAACCAGCGAGTCGAGCTCTCGCACATGACCGATCATTTGATCCAGCCTGATGCGCGTGGAGGGGGCCAGTTCGTCCGAGCGGATCAGTGCCATGCCGAACTCGAGCCTGGACAGCGGGGTGCGCAGTTCATGGGAGACCGCGTTGAGCAGGTCTTGTCGCTGAGCCAGAAGTGCCTCTATGTCCTCGGCCATCCTATCGAATACCTGGGCCAGTTCACCGATGTTGGAGCGCTGCGATATCTGCGTTCTTGCGCCCAACTCGCCGCGGCCCAGTCGAATCGCGGTGAGCTTGAGGCGCTGCAGATCTCGCCAGTGCGGGCGCACCCATATCAGCAGACAACCCAGCAGTGCCGCACCGATAAGAATGTTCATCAGCCAATACATCGCATTGATGTCCACGGGCGGGTCCGGCCAGACCACCTCAACCGCCACGCGCTTGGAGAGTGGCGTCAATGCGATACCCAGTTCGCCGTAGAAACCCATCCGCACCGCGTTTCGCCCCTGGGTCAGATCCTGTACCTCCTTGGTACTCAGGTGAACATCATCGATGCCAATCAGGCGCAGTTGCAACGGCGCAAAATCCTGTTGAAGTGCCCGTTCGACGTCACCCCAAGTCGCTTCGGGAACAGCCTGGAAGCGTTGCTGGATAAGCTTCAGTGGCCCTCGGGCTTCTTCCATGTTGTAGATGAAGTTGCGTTCGTCGAACAGCTTGAGTACCGCTTCGGGCACGACATAGAGCGCAAGCCCATAAGTTACAAGCAAGATCAGGTAAAGCCGGGTCAGCATCTTGAACATGGTCGATGGTGCTCGAGTGGCGGAGAAACGCAATGGGCACAGAGTTAGTCGTCCCACTCGCGTCGACTCAGCATGTAGCCCTTTCCCCACACGGTTTTGATTCGCTGGGGATCGCTAGGATTCTCTTCGAACTTGCGGCGCAGTTTCGAGATCGCTACATCGACCGATCGGTCGATACCATTGAACTCGATGCCCCTGAGCTCGTGAATCAATTGGTCGCGGCTCAACACTTCACCGGTGTGCCGAGCCAGGATTACCAGCAGGTTGTATTCCCCGGAAGACAGGTCAACCCGTTGTGACCGCCATTGCACCTGACGCTCTGCCAGGTCCAGGGTCAGTTGACCTAGAACGATTCGCTTGGCTTCGCTCGGCTGTTCGCCATGGGCGCTGCGCCGCAGCAATGTGCGGATGCGGGCCAGCAGCACACGGGGCTCGCAGGGCTTGGCTACATAGTCGTCCGCACCCGTTTCCAAGCCCAGAATCTGGTCGTCGCTGTCATGTCGAGCGGTCAGCATGATAATGGGCAGTTCGGCATCGTGCTGCCGGATCAGGCGGCAGACTTGCAGTCCATCCAGACCTGGAATCATCAGATCCAGCACGATCAGATCAGGCCGCTGCCTGCGTATGGCATCCAAGGCTTGATCGCCACGATGAACCACGCTGACGCCATAGCCGAACCGTTGCAGATAGCTTGCGATCAGCTCGGCCAGCGCTTCGTCGTCCTCCACGAGCAGGATTCCAGTCATTTCGTTTCAGCCTGGTTTGAAAGCGCTAGCATAACCAACGAAACCGGCAGCAGTCCGTTCTCTTGACACTCCTTAACAACTTCCAACACTTCTTTACAAGTTGCGCAGCCAAGTGTCGCTAGCATGGGCGGATCTTTCCGGGAACGCCATCATGTCTTTGCTACGTCAACTTCGATTCCATCGACTGCTTCCATGCTTGGTCCTTCTGCTGTTGGCAGCTTGTGGCAAGCCAGCAGCGCCTGAACAGGCATCGCCACCTCAAGTGACCGTGGAATTGGTAAAGCCGCAAGCGTTGACGGTCACTACCGAACTGAACGGGCGTCTGGTTTCTCCTCGTACGGCCGAAGTTCGTGCCAGGGTTGCAGGCATCGTCCTCAAGCGCGTTTATCGCGAGGGCAGTGACGTGAAGCAGGGCGACGTGTTGTTCCTTATCGACCCGGCGCCGCTGCAAGCCGAAGTCGAGAGCGCCCAAGCCGGTGTCAAGAAAGCCGAGGCGAACCTTTACCAGACCCGCCTGCAAGCCGAGCGATACGAAGAACTGGTCAAGATCGACGCGGTGAGCCGCCAGGAGGCCGAGAACGCCAAGGCTGGTTTTCTGCAGTCTCAAGCCGACGTCGCCTCCGCGCGGGCGACCTTGAAAAAGGCTCGCCTTGATCTGGGCTACGCCACAGTCACCGCACCCATCTCCGGGCGTATCGGCAAGGCTCTGGTCACCGAAGGCGCCTTGGTGGGCCAGGGCGATACCACCGCGCTGGCCATGATTCAGCAACTCGAACCGATCTACGCCGACGTCAACCAGTCCACGCGGCAGATCAGTCAGCTGCGAAAATCGCTACAGACCGGCCGGCTGCAAGCTCTTTCCAAGACGCAGATAAGCGCCACCCTCATTCAGGAGGATGGCACCGCCTACCCGCTCAAGGGCGTCCTGCTGTTCACGGATCTGGCGGTTGATCAAAGCACGGGGCAGATCACCTTGCGCAGCGAGTTTCCCAATCCGCAAAAGCTGCTGTTGCCCGGCAGCTTCATTCGCGTGCAACTGGATCAGGCCCACGATGCGAACGGCATCACGGTGCCGCAGCGAGCTGTGCAGCGTGATGCGGCAGGCAAGGCCATCGTGTTGCTCGTCGATGCTCAAGGCCAGGTCGAGGAGCGTCAAGTCGAGGTCGACGGCGTCAGAGGCAATCGCTGGATCGTGCAGCGCGGATTGAGCGCTGGCGAGCGAGTGATTATCGAAGGCTTGCAACATGTTCAACCTGGCATGGCCGTGACTGCCCAGGAGTCTGGCAATGTTGCGGATTCTGGAGCAAACCGCTGATGGCACAGTTTTTTATCGGCCGGCCGGTGTTCGCCTGGGTCATCGCGTTGTTCATCGTGCTCGCCGGACTGATTGCCATCCCCAATCTGCCCGTGGCGCAATACCCGAGCGTGGCCCCGCCGCAGATCGAGCTCACGGCTACCTACCCGGGAGCGTCCGTCCAAACCATTGACGAGACCGTGGTAAGCCTGATCGAGCAAGAGCTCAACGGGGTCAATCATCTTCTGTATTTCAGCTCCAGCAGCAGCCAGGGCACGGCAACCCTGACCATCACGTTCCAGCCAGGCACCGATCCGGAGTTGGCCAAGGTCGATGTTCAAAACCGGCTGAAAGTCGTTGAGCCGCGCCTACCCCGGGCCGTGACTCAGCAGGGCCTGCAGATTGAAGAGACGTCCGCCGGCTTTCTGATGATCGCAACACTGAGCTCGATCGACGGGCGCCTGGACGAGATCGCCTTGAGCGACTATCTGGCACGCAACGTGGTCAACGAGATCAAACGCCTGGATGGCGTCGGCAAGGCTCAGCTGTTTGGCTCCGAGCGTGCCATGCGGGTCTGGGTGGACCCGCAGAAACTGGTGGCGTTTCAGCTGACACCCGGGGAAGTCAGCCAGGCCATTGCCGACCAGAACGTACAGGTGTCGGCAGGTAGCATTGGTGACCTGCCCAGTTCGACCGACCAGGAGATGACCGCGACGGTCATGGTGAAAGGGCAGCTCGGCACCCCGGAGGAATTCGCCGCCGTCGTGCTCAAGGCGAACCCGAACGGCTCCAACGTGACCGTGGGCGATGTCGCCAGGGTAGAAGTCGGAAGTCAGAGCTACAACTTCGGAACGCGCCTGGATGGCAATGCATCCGTGGCCGTGGGTGTGCAGCTGGCGCCCGCCGGCAACGCCTTGAATACAGCCACGCAGGTGCGGGCCAAGCTCGACGAGCTGTCGCGGTTTTTCCCGGCAGGCGTCAAATACGACATACCCTACGACACCTCGCCGTTCGTGAAAATATCGATTACCAAGGTCATCCATACCCTGCTCGAAGCGATGGCGCTGGTCTTCATCGTGATGTTCGTGTTTTTGCAGAACATTCGTTACACCTTGATCCCTGCACTGGTCGTACCCGTAGCACTGATGGGCACCTTTGCCGTGATGTTCCTGCTCGGCTTCTCCATCAACGTGCTGACCTTATTCGGCATGGTGCTGGCAATCGGCATTCTGGTGGACGATGCCATCGTTGTCGTTGAAAACGTCGAACGCCTCATGGCGCAGGAAGGGCTGTCGCCCAAGGACGCCACCCGCAAGGCCATGACCGAGATCAGCAGCGCAATCATTGGTATCACGCTGGTGCTGACCGCCGTGTTCATTCCGATGGCCTTCATGCCAGGGTCGGTTGGAGTGATCTACCAGCAGTTCTCGATTTCCATGGCAGTAGCCATCGTCTTCTCGGCGTTTCTGGCCCTGAGCCTCACGCCCGCCCTGTGCGCCACGCTGCTCAAGCCCATTGCCGATGGAAACCACCATGAAAAGAAAGGGTTCTTCGGCTGGTTCAATCGCAAGTTTGATCGCGCCAGCGAGCGCTATGAAGGCTGGGTGCGCGGCGCAGTACGCAGAGTGGGGCGATACATGCTGGTGTTCGTGATGTTGGTCGTGATTCTGGGCGTGTTGTTCAGTCGCTTGCCTTCATCCTTTTTGCCCATGGAGGATCAGGGGTACACCATCACCGACATACAGCTGCCGCCAGGCGCCAGCCAGAATCGGACCATTGCCGTAGCCAAACAGGTCGAGGCGCACAACGCCCAGGAATCGGGTGTTGCCAATACGGTAATGATCTTGGGTTTCAGTTTTTCCGGCAGCGGGCAGAATGCGGCCCTGGCGTTCACTACCTTGAAGGACTGGTCGCAGCGCTCCGCAGAGGATTCGGCACAAGCGATCGCCGATCGCGCCAGTGCGGTATTTTTCGGGCTCAAGGATGCCATTGCATTCAGTCTGCTACCGCCTCCGGTAGAGGGGTTGGGAACTTCCGGCGGTTTCGAGGTGCGTTTGCAAGACCGGGGCGGGCAAGGCTATGCCGCTCTTCAACAGGCGCGCGATGAGCTTTTGGGCAAGGCCTCGTCCAGCCCATTGCTGCAAAGCGTGCGCGAGGCGTCATTGGCGGAAACGCCGCAGATCGACATCGAGATCGATCGCCAACAAGCCAACGCAATGGGCGTCTCCTTCGCCGACATTGCCAGCGTGTTGTCCACATCGCTCGGTTCGGCCTACGTCAACGACTTTCCCAACCTGGGGCGCATGCAACAGGTCATCGTGCAAAGCGAGGGCGATCGTCGTCAGCAGATTGATGACGTGATGCGTCTTGAAGTCAAAAACAACCAAGGTCGCATGGTGCCCGTATCGGCATTTGCCCAGGCGAACTGGACCAGGGGGCCGGCGCAGCTCAATCGGTACAACGGTTATCCTTCGGTGAGTCTGTCCGGCGAGCCTTCGGCGGGCCATAGCACCGGCCAGGCAATGGAAGAAATGGAGCGACTGGCTTCGAGTCTGCCAAAGGGATTCGCGCTGGAGTGGACCGGCCTATCGCTGCAAGAGCGAATCTCGGGCGGACAGGCGCCGCTGTTGCTGGGCTTGTCGATGATCGTCGTTTTTCTTTGTCTGGCGGCGCTGTACGAAAGCTGGGCAATCCCCACTGCTGTATTGCTGGTAGTCCCGCTGGGCATCATCGGGGCCGTGCTGGCCGTAACTTTGCGTGGGATGCCGAACGATGTGTTCTTCAAGGTCGGGCTCATCACTATCATTGGCCTCTCGGCCAAGAATGCAATTCTGATCATCGAATTTGCCAAGAGCCTGCATGAGCAAGGCATGGGCAGGGTCGAGGCGGCCATCCGTGCCGCGCGTCTGCGTCTGCGGCCGATCATCATGACTTCTTTGGCGTTCATCCTGGGTGTCGTACCGCTGGTATTCGCGACGGGAGCAAGCTCTGCCAGCCAGCAGGCAATCGGTACAGGGGTGATAGGCGGCATGCTCACCGCCACCTTGGCAATCATCTTCGTGCCGGTGTTCTTCGTGCTGGTGATGGGCGTGGTGGAACGCATGAAAGATCGTTCACGCCCTTGAGGCAAGGCAGACAGCTCCGTGGGCATGCGCCGACAGCCTGTGAACCGTTACCATGGCCACTGTCTGTCGATTCAAAGGAAATCCTGCCCCATGCAAACCGCCTACACCGTGCTGATCCTGTTGATGCTGGTCGGCGTTTCGCGGTTGTTCGCCCGCGTCATTCCCTTGCCATTGCCCTTGCTGCAGATCGCCGCCGGGGCCATCCTCGCCTGGCCGACCCTGGGCCTGCACGTCGCACTGGAACCCGAGCTGTTCCTGTTTCTGTTCCTGCCGCCACTGCTGTTTTCCGATGGTTGGCGCATTCCCAAGCGCGATCTCTGGCATTACCGCGGCCCCGTGCTGATGCTGGCGGTGGGCCTGGTGCTGTTCACGGTATTGGGGGCGGGGTACTTCATTCACTGGCTGCTGCCCGACATTCCGCTGCCGGTGGCCTTCGCCCTGGCGGCGGTACTGTCGCCGACCGACGCCGTGGCAGTGTCGGCGATTGCCCAGGACCGCTTGCCGACCCCGCTGATGCGCATCCTTCAGGGCGAAGCGCTGATGAACGATGCCTCGGGCCTGGTGACCTTCAAGTTCGCCCTGGCGGCAGCGATCACCGGCGTGTTCTCGCTGGCCGACGCCAGTGTCACGTTCGTCCTGGTGGCGGTCGGCGGCCTGGCTTTGGGCGTGCTGCTGAGCTGGGTGGTGGGGCGCCTGCGGGTCTGGATGATTGCGCGGGGCTGGGATGATCCGGCCACCCATGTGGTGTTCATGCTGCTGTTGCCGTTTGCCGCCTATGTGCTGGCCGAGCGCCTGGGTGCCTCGGGCATCCTCAGCGCGGTGGCTGCCGGCATGATGCAGAGCTGGCTGGACCTGCTGCCCCGGCAGACCCGCACGCGCATCCTCAACCGCAGCGTCTGGGCGCTTCTGGAATTTGCCTTCAACGGCTTGATCTTCCTCCTCCTTGGTCTGCAGTTGCCGGACATCGTCAAGGCAGTGCTGAGCCACGAGCCGACGTTGTGGCCTGCGTTGTCGTGGCGCTGTCTGGAGGTGCTGGCGATCTTCGGCGTCTTGCTGGTACTGCGTTTCGTCTGGGTGCAAAGCACTTGGCGCGCGATGACGTGGATACGCCGCCTGCGCGGCAAGGCCACTATCACGCGGCTGCCCGATGCCCGCTCCTGCGCCCTGCTGACCCTGGGCGGTGTGCGCGGCGCGGTAACCCTGGCCGGCGTCATGTCGGTGCCGCTGTTGATGGCACCCGGTCAGGACTTCCCCCAGCGGGACCTGCTCATCTTCATTGCCGCCGGTGTCATCCTGCTGTCGCTGGTCGTGGCCTGCATCGCCTTGCCGCTATTGCTGCGCGGCGTGGCCACCAGCGATGATCAGGGCGCTCGCCAGGAAGTGCGGGATGCCTGGCGCCACACCGCCGAGTCGGCCATTCGCTCGCTCGAAGAGGAAGATCCGACGCAAAAAGCCACCGAGCAGGACGCCAGTCAGGCGGCCTTGGCGACCGAGCTCAAGGCGCGGATCATGTCCGAGTACCGCCAGCAGTTGGACGCGTTCGAGGATTCCGCCGAGGCCCAGGCGCTGGCCCGGCAAATGGATCAACTCGAACGCCACCTGCGGATCAAGGCACTGCGCGCGCAACGCCTGGCACTCTATGAAATGCGCCGCGAACGCCGGATCGGCGACGATGCCGTGCGCGAGGTGCTGGCCGAGCTGGACATGAGCGAAGCCAACCTCGGCCACGGGCGCTGAGCCCTGGCCGCGGGCTTGAAAGCGGTCTGCGGCGGGCCGCCAATAGAGCTCCCGCAGAACAGGCGCCGCGCGGGATGATCAGCGCTGCGCGTCTGTGGAGGAAGGTAGATCAGCGGCGCCGGTGGGAATCTCGACGGCAAACACGGTGCCCGCTTCAGCGCTCGAGGTGACGTCCACATGCCCCTGATGGGCGCTGACGATCTCGGACGCGATGAACAATCCCAGACCCAGGCTGGCATGCGGTCCTTTGTCGGTGGGTGACTCAGGTGAATATCTGTCCAATGGATTGAAGATCGATCCAAGTACATCTTCGGGGATGACCGCGCCCGTGTTGTGAACCGTGAACCTCAACGTATCGTCTGTGGCGACAAGCGCCACCGTGATGGCCCCCTGTGGATCACCATGTTGCACAGCGTTGCCTATGAGGTTGGAAAACACCTGTTCCAGACGTGTAGCGTCGTACAGGCCGATTGCGCTGACCGGGCTTTCCAGCAGGATCGTCGCGTTCGGGTTCACCATGCGCAGCTCCTCGACGACGCGTTCGAGCGCAGGCGCCACGTCGCTCCTGGTCTTCGACACCGGCAGGCCGGGGCCCAGTTGGGATCGGGTGAAGTCCAGCAGATCGCCCACGATCCGGGAAGCGCGCTTGACGCTGGTGTAGATCCGCGAGGTGATCTTGGTGGCCCGCGCACTCAGATCATCTGTGCGCAGCAGTGCGTCCGCCCCTAGCATGATCGCGCCCAGAGGGGTCCGCAGGTCATGCCCCAGTATGCCGAGAAAGACGTTCCGCGAGGCTTGTACCGCCTCGGTGTAGCTGCCCACCGATCGCGCCAGGGCTTGATCGATCGCCTCGTTGAACCGGATCATGTCTTCGACATCGATGTCGGCTTTCTTGCTGGCGTCGTTGACCCACTGCTTGATGACACTTGCGCGCAGGGCGCGAAATTCGGCGACGACCTGCTCGATGGTGAATCCGGAAAGCAGCCTGGAAAGCGCATGGACATTGGCTGCGGTGGTATCGTTCTGGGTGTCATGGCCCTTGGATTTCTCGGTCTGCTGCTGGCTCGATTGCGCATTGCGCAGATCATCGGCAATGGCCAGCAACATCGCGTGCGCATGATCCCTGAGGTCTTCACGATCGAGCGGCGTGCCAGGCGTTTCCAGGCTTCGCGCGAAATCTTCCCAGGTCTGAAGGATGGGTTCGATGTTCTTGAGGATGAAGTCTGACAGGCGCATGAAGACGGATCCGTTGTCATGAAGCCCCTGATGGCACCCCGGTGTACGGATTAAACCATTATTGCGCCGGTGGGTGTTCCGCAACCACGCCAGCGATCTTGAGGAGCCTGTTGAATCATGCTGAGTGCAGAGCTGAAGGCGTTCTACACCGTCGCCCTTTTGGGTAGTGTCACCCAGGCGGCCAAGAAGCTTGGCTTGAGCCAGCCGACGGTCACTACGCAGATTCGGCAGCTGGAAAGCCGCTACGCGGTCGAGTTGTTCTATCGAGGCGGGCGTCGTCTGACCGTCAGCGATGAGGGGGCTCGGCTGCTGCCCAAGGCGAAAGTCCTGCTTCAGCATGAAGCCGATATCGAGTTCCACCTGCGAAACTGCGGCCAGGGCAGGGGGGCACTCAGAATAGGTGCGACGGCGCCTTATTACATACTCGATCTGGTCAAGACATTTCGCGAACGTTTGCCCCACATCGACGTGTCAGTGGAAATAGGCAACTCTCAGGACGTCCTCGAGGCGCTGGAAGAGTACCGGGTAGACCTGGCGGCGTCCTCGCAATGGCTGGAGGATCCGCGTTTGATGCACCTGGTGCTGGGCACCGATCCCTTGGTGCTGGCCGTCCACAAGCAGCACCCGCTGGCCATGCATGATTGCGTGCCGCCCAGCGCGCTGGCCGGACAATGCCTGTTGATGCGTGAGCACGGTTCCACCACCCGAACGTTGACCGAGACCTTCTTGAGCACCCATCAGGTTCGCCCTGTTATCGAACTGGAAATCGGCAGCCGCGAATCCATTCGCGAGGCCGTTCTGCGCAATATCGGTGTGAGTCTCATTGCCCGCCAGGAGGTACCCGTCAATCCGGATCTGCGAACCATCGCGGTAGAAGGCGCGCCGCAGATCGCCGAGTATCTGTATTGCCTCAAGGATCGCAGGCAGGCACGCTTGCCCGCCGCCTTTCTCGACGTCGCTCGCGACAGTCTCGAGCGGTAGATGCTTAACAAATTTGCCGATATGACTATCGCCAGCTTTTGGCTATCTGCCACATCGCCGTCGCAATAGCACCCTAGCATTGCCTCATCGACACGAATGCCGCGTTGCACACGCGGCTCGTGCTCCATTTGATGAGGTGCATCCATGCTCTGTTCCCTTCCCACCGCTGAAGCCTCCCCGAGCGTACAGGTTCGGATCGCTGACTTGCAGAAGAGCTTCGGCGCCTTCAAGGCATTGGATAATGTGTCACTGGCCGTCTTGCCTGGCGAGCTGGTCTGCCTGCTGGGGCCATCGGGGTGCGGCAAAACCACCTTGTTGCGATGCATCGCCGGATTGGAGCGCCAGAACCGGGGCACTATCTATCTGGGGGGCAGGGATGTATCCAATCTGCCGCCCCAGGCCCGGGACTACGGCATTGTGTTCCAGTCGTATGCCTTGTTTCCGAATCTCAACGTCGAGCAGAACATCGGCTACGGGCTCACCGGCAGCGCCCGTGACATCGTTCGTCAGCGGGTTGCCGACATGCTTGAGCTGGTAGGGCTGACCGGAAGCGAGAAGAAGTATCCCGGCCAGCTGTCCGGCGGTCAGCAGCAGCGCGTGGCACTGGCTCGCGCACTGGCACCCGCACCGTCGTTGCTGCTGCTGGATGAGCCCATGTCGGCGCTTGATGCCCAGGTGCGCGAACACCTCTGTATGGAGTTGCGCAGCCTGCAGCAGCGCCTGGGCATCACCACGTTGATGGTCACGCACAATCAGGAAGAAGCCATGCTGATGGCTGATCGGATTGCAGTGATGAACCAGGGATGCATCGAGCAGTACGCCAGCCCGCAATCGATCTATGAACATCCGCAGACGCCATTCGTGGCCAATTTTGTTGGCCAGGGCAACTGGTTGAGTTTCGAAGGCAATGGTAGCGGTCACGCGCAAGTCGGGGCACTGCAGTTGCGACTGGCCGGTGGAGTCGCGCCTCGCGCCGCTGGGCGGCTTTTTTGTCGTCCCGAGGCAATCTGCGTGAATCCTCTGCAGGGGGAGGAGAACCTTTTCGCTGCGCAGATGAGGGAGGTGACCTTCCTTGGCAACAGATGCCGAGTGAGTTTCGAATTCGACGCATTGCCGGGTCAATCACTGACCGCCGAAATCAGTGCGCGTCAGCTGCCATCTCCGGGGACGCGCAATATCCAGGTAGCCCTGCCTCCAAGTAGCCTGCAGGTGTTTGCCTAATATGCTTGACGTGAACATGCCGGTTGGCGACCGGGTCCAGGTCCGCCGGATCGAACGCTCCGGTTGGGCCGACCGACTATTCGTATTCGGCGGGAAAGTACTGTTTCTCGCCGTTCTGGCGATGGCGCTGCTTCTGCCCCTGCTGGCGATCTTCTGGCGCGGCTTCAGCAACGACATGGGGCAGGGCGGCGGACTTGCCGCAGCTCGACAATTGCTGGCCAGCGAGCATTTCCATTGGTTGCTGGGCAACAGCCTGCGTGTCTCCCTGACTGTCGCGATCATTGTGGTGCCTCTGGCCTATGTGTTCGCCTACGCGCTGCAACGCACCTTGATTCCCGCCAAGGGCCTGTGGCGCGCAATATCCCTGCTGCCGCTGTTGGCGCCATCGATGCTGCCCGCCATTGCGTTGATCTACCTGTTCGGTAACCAAGGACTGCTGCGCGGCCTTTTTGCAGACAATATCTATGGTTTTTGGGGCATCGTGATCGGCGAGGTGATCTACACGTTTCCCCACG
Source organism: Pseudomonas sp. UBA6276 (assembly GCF_002438365.1). NCBI lineage: Bacteria > Pseudomonadati > Pseudomonadota > Gammaproteobacteria > Pseudomonadales > Pseudomonadaceae > Pseudomonas > Pseudomonas sp. UBA6276. The sequence goes on along the minus strand of NZ_DJUS01000084.1, from coordinate 10,067 downwards.
CGCTGATGATTCTGCTTTCGGCCCTCTCGCTGAGTGACGCGCGTCTGTTCGACGCGGCATCGAGCATGGGTGCAAGCGCCTGGCGGTCTTTCCACAGCATCACCTGGCCCGCCTCTCGACAAGCCGTGTTTGCCGCGTTCTGCCTGGTCTTCACGCTGACCATCACCGACTTCGGCGTGCCGGTGATTGTCGGTGGCGACTATCAGGTATTGGCCATCGAGGCCTACAAGGCTGTGGTGGGGCAGCAGCAATTCGGTCGTGGAGCTCTCATCGGTATGGTCTTGCTGGTGCCCGCGCTGATCAGCTTTTCCATGGATGCCTGGTTGCGCCGGCGCCAACGTTCGTTCATGAGTGGCCGCGCGCAGGTATTCACGCCACAGCCTTCGACATGGCGAGATGGCGGTTATCTGGTGATCGTCGTACTCATCTGCACAGCGCTGCTAGCCGTATTGGGGATGGCGGTGTTTTCCTCTCTGGTCAAGTTCTGGCCCTACAACCTGTCGTTGTCGCTCAAGCACTACCTGTTCAATGAAAACGCAGGCGGTGGATGGCTGGCCTATCGCAACAGCCTGGTACTGGCGAGCTGCAGTGCGGTGATCGGCAGCGCGTTAATCTTCACCGGTGCCTATCTGATGGAGAAAACCCGTGGGCAGGCTGGCCTTGATCTGGCCCTGCGCATACTCACCTTCATACCCATGGCCGTGCCAGGGCTGGTGCTCGGACTTGGCTATGTCTTTTTCTTCAATCTGCCCGACAACCCGTTGCACAGCCTATACGGCAGCATGGCTTTGCTGGTGATCTGCACCATTGCCCATTACCTGACCACTGCGCACATGACCGCGACCACTGCCTTGCGCCAGTTGGACACCGAGTTCGAAGCAGCGGCGCTTTCGCTCAAGGTCCCTTTGCATCGGCACTACCTGCGGGTCACCTTGCCGATTTGCCTACCTGCAGTGCTGGACATCGTCCGTTACTTGTTCGTCTCGGCGATGACCACCGTTTCCGCAGCCATTTTCCTGTACTCGCCAGACAGCATTCTCGCTGCCGTGGCGGTACTCAACATGGACGACGCAGGCAATGTCGGCGGCGCAGCCGCCATGTCGACGCTGATTCTGTTCACCTCGGCGGCCGTTTCACTTTTGCTCGCCTGGACGTCTCGAGGGCTGTTACGACGTTCACAAGCCTGGCGCCAGAGCACCCCATCCCACTGATCTGCGGAGACCCTGATGCACTATCGATCCCCCATACGGCTGCAGGCGGCCATTCTCGACTGGGCTGGCACCGTCGTCGATTTCGGCTCGTTCGCGCCTACTCGAATCTTTGTCGAGGCCTTCGCCACATTCGATATCGAGCTGAGCCTCGAAGAAGCCCGTGGCCCCATGGGCATGGGCAAGTGGGACCACATCCGCAGCCTGTGCAATCAGCCACAGATCGCTGCGCGTTTCGAGCAACGCTTCGCGCGACGACCCAGCGATGCTGACGTGACAGCCATCTACGAGCGGTTCATGCCGTTGCAGATCGCCAATGTCGGCAAGCACAGCGCCCTCATTCCCGGTGCACTCGCCGCAATCGAGCACCTGCGCCAGGCCGGGCTTAAAATCGGTACCACTTCGGGATATCCCCGGCAGGTGATGGATCATGTCGTGGCCATGGCCGCCGTGGCCGGCTATCAGCCCGATCATGTGGTCGCGGCCGATGACCTGCTCACTGGGCGACCTGGCCCAGCTCAGGCGCTGGCCAATGTGATCGCGCTGGGCATCGGCGACGTCGCCGCCTGTGTGAAAGTCGATGACACCCTGCCGGGTATTCTCGAAGGCCGCAGTGCCGGAATGTGGACGGTCGGGCTGCGCTTCTCCGGTAATTTCCTCGGTCTGGATTACCCGGCCTTCGAGGCGCTCACCCCCTCCGAGCTCGAGCAGCATCGACAGCGCATCGATGCGCTGTTCACCCCGGCACGCCCGCATTACCTGGCAGACACCATCGCTGATCTGCCAGCGCTCATCGATGAGATCAACCTACGTATGGCCCGGGGTGAAACACCCAGCAGTCCATGATCAAGCGTCTGACTGACCGACAACTTCTTCGCGAACCTCTCAGGATCACTCTATGTTCAAGCCCCTCGCCCTTGCCGCAGTGCTCGCAGGCTTCAGCCTCCACGTTCAGGCCGCCACGGAACTTACGGTGTATACCGCCCTGGAAGCCGAGCAACTGCAGACCTACGAAAAAGCTTTCGAGAAAGCCAACCCGGATATCGATATCAAATGGGTGAGGGACTCGACCGGAATCATCACGGCCAAGCTGCTCGCGGAAAAGGCCCGTCCGCAAGCTGATGCCGTTTGGGGGCTGGCAGCCTCGAGTCTGGCCATCCTCGATCAACAAGGCCTACTCGACGCCTACGCGCCCAAGGATCTGTCCAAGATTGGCGCCCAGTACCGTGATCCGGCCAACCCGCCGGCGTGGGTCGGCATGGATGTCTGGGCCGCCACCCTGTGCTTCAACACCATCGAAGCCGAGAAGCAGAACCTGCCGCGCCCCGTCAGTTGGCAAGACCTGACCAACCCGGTCTATCGCGGCAAGATCGTGATGCCCAACCCGGCCTCGTCCGGTACCGGGTTCCTGGACGTAAGCGCCTGGCTGCAGACTTTTGGCGAAGCACAGGGCTGGGCCTACATGGACGATTTGCATCGCAACATCGGTCAGTACGTCCACTCCGGTTCCAAGCCTTGCAAGATGGCTGCAGCGGGCGAGTTCCCTATCGGTATTTCGTTCGAGTACCCCGCAGTACAACTCAAACGCCAAGGTGCTCCGCTGGATATCATCCTGCCCAAAGAGGGCCTGGGCTGGGAGATCGAGGCAACAGCCGTGATCAAGGGCACCGCTCACCCCGAGGCTGCCAAGCGTCTGGCTGACTTCTCGGCGAGTGCCGCAGGCATGGCGCTGTACCAGGAGAACTTTGCAGTGCTGGCCCAGGCAGGCTTGGCCAAGCCGCCCACCGAGCTACCGGCCGACTATGAGCAGCGCCTGATCAAGAATGAGTTTGCCTGGGCCTCGAGAGAGCGCGACAACATTCTGGCCGAGTGGCGCAAACGCTACGACGGTAAATCGGCCAAGCAATAGGGAGGAGGTTGAAATGGATCGGTTTGCAAGCGACCTGCTGGTGGTAGGCGCGGGAATTCTCGGGCTTTCTCACGCCTATGCGGCTGCCAGGCGAGGACTGAAGGTGCGTGTGTTCGAGCGTTCAGCCACTCCCGTGGGCGCCTCGGTACGCAACTTCGGCCAAGCGTTGGTCACCGGGCAACCGCCCGGCGTCATGCTCGAATTGGCCAAAGCCAGCCGCGGGCTCTGGGCCAATTGGAGCGTAGCCGCAGGCTTCGAGCTCAAGCGCAATGGCTCGTTGCTGTTCGCGCGCACCGAAGCGGAAGAAACACTGCTCGCCGCCTTTTGCGCCGGGCGCGCCCAGCAACACGATTATCGGGTAGAACTGTTGAGCCGCGCACAACTGAGCGATTTGTATGGCGGTCGATTCAACCATCATCGAGCCGCCTTGCACGGCTTCGATGATCAGCAGCTGTATTCCCGCGAGGCCATACCGAAACTGATCGGCTATCTGCAGCGCGAACTGGGTGTCGAGTTTCATTTTTCGACCTTGGTCAGCGGAGTCGAACCTGGGCACCTGCAGAGCACTGCCGGTAGCTTTCGCGGTCGGCAGGTGGTGGTGTGTTCAGGGCATGACTATCTGACGCTGCTGGCCGAGCCCATGGCGGCACTGAATCCAAGGGTGTGCCGCTTGCAGATGCTGCGGGGGCGGCCCGACTCAAATCTGGATCTTAAGCATTCTGTACTGACCGGACTGAGCTGTGTTCATTACGCAGCCTTTGCAGATCTGCCTGAGGCCGCCGCCGTGCGCGCCGAAATCCAACGCAATTATCCTCATCTGGAAGAACACGGCATTCACCTGCTGGTCAGCCCCACACCGTATGGGGATCTGATCATCGGTGATTCCCATGATTACGCCACGGACGCTTCACCGTTCAACTCCGAGCAGGTGGACCAGTGGATGCTGGCGCTCGCAGAGGACACCCTGGGTTGCAAGATCCAAGTCGTGGAACGCTGGCAAGGTGTCTATGGCGCCAAGGGACCGAATCCCTTTTCGCGGTTGGACATCGCGCCGGGGTTGAGTGCAACGCTGATGCACAGTGGGGTCGGCATGAGTGTCGGCCCAGCGTTGGGGGAACAGGCAGTGACCGCCATGTTCGGCGCACCCGAGTGAACCCTGTAAAGCACGCGGGGTGGGCCGCACGCCTTGGGCGTCAGCTGGTCCGCCGAGCGGGAACCTCTCAGGGATTGATCACACAGCCCAGACTGGGTTACTGTATAAACATACAGTAACCCATGTGAGGTCATAGCCCATGCGCAGATTATCCAAACTGTGGACAGCCGTCGCTAGCGCCATACCTGTGGTGGTGGGCTCGGCGCTCGGTGGGTTGGGGTTGGTCGACCTCAACGTCATGCTGGCAATCGCGCTCATACCCCAGGTGATATTCCTCGTGATCGGTGAGTGGCCCGATTTCGAGCGGACCTCTCGCCAACCGGTATGGGTGGAACAGGAATACGAAAAGCTTCCACGCTACGTCGTGCGCCGACAGCACCTGACCAACGCTGCCGCCGTGAACGAAGCGCTGGTCGAGTTCGACCTCGATCAAGCCAGCCTCGGCCGAGCCCGCTAGGCGACCACCTCCGGGTACATGCGCCGCACGAACCTGCGGTCGCGGCGGCTCAAGGTGTGATTGATGCCCACCTCCCAGTCGCCCACGGTCTGCTCCTGCAGCACCGAGTAATGCATGATCGAAGTACGGTCATACGCCGTGCCCTTGGCCAGCGCCTTGTCGATCTTGTCCAACAGGTTGATGTCGACGGTCTGCTGGTCGATGCCCTTGGCCGCGAAGTACGCATACAGCTTGGGGACGTCCCACGGAATATCCGCGTTGGGGTGTTGATGCTCGTGCAGCAGTCCCAATACGTGACCGAACTCGTGCAGCACGGTCCGCCCGAACAGCGGATCATCCGGCTTGATGCCCAAGGCCATGGTTGCATCCATCGGGCTGGCCAGCAGCGCGTCGGTGCCGACTTGGCTGTAGTTTTCTTCGCCACCGGTATAGATGCGGATGTCGGCGAACGGGCTGTCGACGAAGTCGAACTTCAGGTTGGCCCAGCACAGCCACTGCCGCGCCACCTTCTCGATGGCTGCCTGGTGCTCGACTGGGGTTTCATTGAAAAAACCGACGGTCAGCGTGCGGCCGGGTGCCCAGAATTTGGAGAACTGGCCCAGAGCGCGTTTTGAACGTCCGGAGGAAGAGGCGCTCAACGCATTGGTCGGGCGCTCGGCCAGGGCCACGCGGCGTGAAGCCGCGACGTCCAAGGCAGGAAGGGGTTTGCAGAACAGTAGATCACGCATCATCAATGGCTCCTGAAAAAGAGCCACCGATGATGGCGATCAAACGCCCGGCAAAGGCGTAGCTATGTGTTATCGACGCTCGAGAAAGTGGCGAATGCGCTGGGCGGCCTCGACACACTCGCTCAACGGTGCAACCAGCGCCATGCGTACGCGTCCGGCACCCGGGTTGAGCCCGTCGACTTCGCGGGACAGGTAGGATCCGGGCACCACCGTGACATGCTCCTGCTCGAACAGCTCGCGGCAGAATTGGGCATCGTCCATCGGCACCTTGGCCCACAGGTAGAAGCTGCCGTCGGGGCGCTTGACGTCCAGTACCGGCGTCAGGATGTCCAGTACGGCATCGAATTTTTCCCGGTACAGATCGCGGTTGGCCCGTACGTGAGCTTCGTCCTGCCATGCGGCGATGCTGGCCAGTTGAGTTTGTACGGGCATGGCGCAGCCATGGTAGGTGCGGTACAGCAGGAACGCCTTGAGGATCTGCGCATCGCCCGCCACGAATCCGGAACGCAGGCCCGGCAGGTTGGAGCGCTTGGACAGGCTGTGGAACACCACGCACCGCTTGAAGTCACTGCGGCCCAGCTCGGCACAGGCCGTCAGCAGACCAGGCGGCGGTGCGTCTTCGTCGAAGTACAGCTCGCTGTAGCACTCGTCGGCAGCGATCACGAAGTCGTATTCGTCGGCCAGGGCGATGAGTTTTTTCAAGGTCGCCATCGGCACCAGGGCGCCGGTCGGGTTGCCGGGCGAGCACAGGAACAGGATCTGGCAGCGCTGCCAGACATCGGCCGAGACCGCGTCGAAATCCGGGTTGAAACCGTTCTGGTCCAGGCACGGCAGGTAGTGCGGCGTGGTGCCCGCCAGCAGCGCTGCGCCCTCGTAGATCTGATAGAACGGATTGGGGCTGACCACCAGCCCGTTGACGTCGCGCTGAGCAACGGTCTGGGTGAAGGCGAACAGCGCCTCACGGGTGCCATTGACCGGCAGTACGTGGCGCGCCGGATCGAGCCAACCCGCCGGGACCTGAAAGCGCCGCTCGCACCACTGGGCGATGGCTTCGCGCAGGGCCGGGATGCCCTGAGTCGTCGGGTACACGGCCATCTGGTCGAGGTTGTCGGCCAGTGCCTGCTTCACGAAGGCCGGCGAGCTGTGCTTGGGTTCGCCGATGGACAGGGCAATCGCACGCTTGTCCGCAGCGGCGGTGACGCCACTGAGCAAGGCACGCAACTTCTCGAAAGGGTAGGGCTGCAGCTGGTTCAACGCATGGTTCATATCAAATGCTCAAACGGGACAGCTCGACGCCGGGCGCCTGGCTGACACTGAGTTGGTCGACGATGGTGGCCTGCAGCCGACTGCACAGCTGCGGGTCGGACAGGGGCAGATTGTGCGCATCGGTAATGAAGAAGACGTCCTCCACGCGTTCGCCCAGTGTGGACACCTTGGCGTTCTGCAACGACAAATCGAACTCCAGGAAAATCTTGCCGATGCGGGCCAGCAGGCCAGGCCTGTCAGGCGCGCTCAACTCCAGGATGGTGACCGGGCGCTGGGCATCGTTCTGGATGGTCACCTGCGGCGGGAAGGCGAAATGCTTTAGCTGGCGCGGCACGCGGCGATGGATGATGTTGGGATAGTCATCGGGATTGCGCAGCGCATCGCTCAGGCCCTGGCGAATCTGCGCGACGCGGCGCGGGTCGTTGCCGATCGAGCCGCCGTCGTTGTCCAGCACGATGTAGGTGTCGAGGGTGAACTGGCTGCTGGAAGTGATGATGCGTGCGTCGTGGATGTTCAGGTTGAGCTGGTCCATGGCCGCGACCGTCACCGCGAAAAAGTCGTGCTGGTCGGGCGCATAGATGAAGATCTGCGTGCCGCCCTCGAACTCGCGCTGCGTGGTTTCCTTGATCAGCACCAACGGATCGCCGTTGGCAGGCTGCTGCAGGATGGCGTCCGTATGCCAAGCCACGTCGCCGGCGTTGTGGCGCAGGAAATAGTCGTCGCCCAATTGGGACCAGAGCTGCTCGATGTCGTCCTGATCGGTGCCGCCGCGTACCAGTATCTCCAGGGCGGCGCTCTGCGTGCGACGAATCTGCTCCTCCCGGTCCAGCGGGTTTTCCAGACCCCGACGCAGCGCGCGCTTGGTCTCGGTATAAAGCTGGCGCAACAGGCTGGCTCGCCAGGAATTCCACAGGCTGGGGTTGGTCGCGTTGATGTCGGCCACCGTCAGCACGTAGAGGTAATCCAGGTGCACCTCGTCGCCGACCTGCTGGGCGAAATCGTGGATCACCTGCGGGTCGGAAAGGTCCTTGCGCTGCGCGGTGGTCGACATCACCAGGTGGTTCTGCACCAGCCAGACGATCAGGCGACTGTCCCAGGCCGGCAACTGGTGACGCTGGCAGAAGTGCTCGGCATCCACCGCACCCAGCTCGGAGTGGTCGCCGTTACGCCCCTTGCCGATGTCGTGGTACAGCCCGGCCAGGTAGATCAGCTCTGGCTTGGGCAGGCGGCCCATGACCTTGCTGGCCAATGGAAACTTCTCCGAGACCTGGGTGTACTGCAGCTTGCGCAGGTGCTTGATCAGGTTGAGCGTGTGCGCATCCACCGTATAAATGTGGAACAGGTCGTGTTGCATCTGCCCAACGATATGGCCGAACTCGGGCAGGTAGCGGCCAAGGATGCCGTAGCGGTTCATGCGACGCAGGTTGCGGTGAATGCCCACTTCGCACTTGAACAGCTCGATGAACAGGCTGGTGTTGCGGATATCGTTGCGGAACGTATCGTCGATCAGGTGGCGGTGCTCACGCAGCAGGCGGATGGTGTCCGCGCGTACGCCCTTGATCTCCGGGTTCTGCGCCATCAGCACGAAGATTTCCAGCATCGCGAACGGAGTGCGCTTGAACACCTGGGTGTGAGTCGCCTCGATATAGCCATCATGCAGCTGGAAGCGCGAGTTGATCGGTACCGTGGAACCGGCATCGGGGTCGCCGAGAATCACTTCCTCGAAATGCTGGATGATCAGGTCGCTGAGCTCGGCGATGCTCATGACCACGCGGTAATACTTCTGCATGAACCGCTCGATCGCCAGCTTCGCGTCGCTGTCCTTGTAACCCAGCAGGCCGGCGATGGAACGCTGGTGATCGAACAGCAAGCGGTCTTCGGCACGCCCGGCGAGCATGTGCAGGGCATAGCGGACCTTCCACAGGAACTCCTGGGAAGAGGCCAGCAGGTTGTTTTCGCTTTCCACCAGGAAACCTTCCCCGGCCAGCGCGTGCAGGTTCAGCGTGCCGAACTGGCGGCGCGCCACCCACAGCAGGGTCTGGATATCGCGCAGGCCGCCGGGGGAGCCCTTGACGTTGGGCTCCAGGTTGTACTCGGTGTCGTTGTACTTGTGATGACGGGCGGACTGTTCGGCGCGCTTGGCCAGGAAGAACTCGCGGCTGGGCCACATGCGCTCGGTACTGGTGACCTCGAGCATGCGCTTGCGCAGCCGCTCGGGCCCGGCGATGGTGCGGCTTTCCATCAGGTTGGTGATGACCGTGATGTCGGCACGCGCCTGCTCGGCGCACTCATCGATGGAGCGCACGCTCTGGCCCACTTCCAGGCCAATGTCCCACAACAAGGTGAGAAAGCGCTCGATCGAATCGCGAAAAACCTCGTAGTCGGGGCTTTCGAGCAGGATCATCAGGTCGATGTCGGAGTAGGGGTGCAGTTCGCCGCGACCGTAGCCGCCTACGGCGACCAGGGCGATGTCGGCATCCTCGCTCCAGTCGAACTGGTTCCACGCCCGTTCCAGGATATTGTCGACGAACCAGGCACGGTCTTCGATCAGCCGACGAATGTCGCGGCCGTTGCGAAAGCGCTCGTCGAGCACGTCGTGAGCCTGGCGAATCGCCTTCTTGAAAGCCGCGATGGGGCTTGCCTTCAATGCCAGTTCGGCCTGGAACTGGCCGCGATCGAACAACTCCGGATCCACCTGCGGCATGTCGTATTCCTGAAGAGATTAGTGGCCTGAACGGTTCGCCCGCCTACGCGGCATCACGCCGAAACGCGGGCGATGGTGTCGTCGCTGCGCAAGGTGAAGATCTCGTAGCCGGTAGCCGTCACCACCAGGGTGTGCTCCCACTGCGCCGACAGCTTGCGGTCCTTGGTGATCGCCGTCCAGCCATCGCCCAGCACCTTGGTGTCGGCCTTGCCCTGGTTGATCATCGGCTCGATGGTGAAGGTCATGCCTTCCTTGAGCTCCATGCCGGTCCCGGCACGCCCGTAGTGCAGCACCTGGGGTTCTTCGTGGAACACCTTGCCGATACCGTGGCCGCAGAATTCGCGGACCACGGAAAAACCGTTCTTCTCGGCGTGCTTCTGGATGACTTCACCGATGTCGCCCAGACGGCAACCTGGCTTGACCAGTTCGATGGCCTTGTACAGGCATTCCTGGGTCACCTGCGACAGACGCTCGGCCCATACTGGCACGGTGCCGACGTGGAACATGCGGCTGGTGTCGCCGTGGTAGCCATCCTTGATCACGGTGACGTCGATGTTCAGCACGTCACCGTTCTTGAGCGGCTTGTCGTTGGGGATGCCGTGGCAGACCACATGGTTGATCGAGGTGCAGATCGACTTGGGG